>CAZIIZ010000149.1:0-6720 GCA_964539225.1 uncultured Hyphomicrobiales bacterium
GATACATCAATGATCTGAGAAACAAATCCGGGAATTGTACGAGGAGAAAGTTGTAGATTTTGAAGTATAGAATAGGTTAATCCATTTTTGTCTAAACGGCGAAGCCCACAGTAAAGTCTGAATTGCGGATAAATCGAATCATTGAACGAATGCTTTGAGAAATCTTTATAATAATCAAATTTCGCATTTTTCTTACCGAAGTCTAATTTGTTAGCAATTGGGGCGAAAATATATTTTAATTTGTCAGATAATTGAGACTGAGAAGCTGATGATAATATCTTTTCTACTCCGTATTCAGCAAATTCTGAATAATTAATCGAATCTAATTTGTTTGATGGATAATAATAAGCTAAAGCAGAAAATAATTTCGAAAATGCGAGTATATCGTTTGTCTGGGAATTATCTAATTGTAGTAAAGAATATGGCACACTGCCAACGTTGTCGAATTCTGCATCATCGAGCCAAACCTTGCCGATGGATTCTAATTTTACTCCGAATTGTATTTCTGTTGCATCATTTGGAATATCAGCAATTACTTCGTATTTATTCCAATCATCAGATTTGATATATACTGGGGCAGTTACCGGATAAGAATGATAAATATCATTACAATAAACCTTAATCCATAGAAATGACGAACCGATGCCATTGTCGTACTCCGAACGAGCATACGCAGAAAATTTTACTTTTTTATTGAGAAATGCAATAGGATTGATGGATTGATATGCTAAACCATCAAACGTGGTGTTGCTGTCGTTCGCCGGGCTATAACTGAATTGCATTGAAGATTTGCCGGAGTGAGCATAATTTGAAAGTTCAATTTTATAACCCTTCTTGAAATTTCGATCGCTAATATTCCATCCTGGAGGCACTATTCCTAAATTTCCACGTTCGAAATTCATATTGGCTGGATTGATCATTTGTGCCTGTATGTTTAGTAAAACGGCAAAAAAAGCGATAAAACTATACACGATGTATTTCATTATTTTCCCTAAATTGATTCGGATAAATATATTTTCCAATTTTCTAAATCTTTGTAAAATTCTGGATACGACTTGGAGACGTTTTTTGTTTCATCTATTTGGATATTATTTCGACTAATCGCCGCAGCTAATTCTAAAGCCATGGTAATTCTATGGTCGGAATGGGATGATACTATAGCATCGTTAAACGTGCTTTTACGGATAATAAATATATTGTCATTTCGGGTAATATCAACGCCGATTTTGCTGAATTCATCTAAAATTGCTTTGGCTCTATTCGATTCTTTGTTTTCTAAACGATTGACTCCAATTATCTGAGATTCTCCATCGCAATGAGCTGCCAATATTACTAAATTCGGAATTAAATCGGGGCAATTTGTTGCATCGAAAGTAAACGCACTTAGAATTTGATTAGATTTATCAATACAATAATTGCCTTGCTCAAATTTAAAATTTGCTCCGCAAGATTCGAGTGCTGTTAGAATTGCTCGATCCGGCTGTAGGCTGTCTGCTTGTAGTCCAGTTACTTCAATTCCACCGCCTATAGCACCCAATACAAACCAAAACGAAGCACTGCTCCAGCATCCTTCGATTTGCACTTCAGCTGCTTCAAGCAATTGATTGGGTTTGATTCTAAATACAGTATAGCCATCATTCTCAATTTCAATATTATGTCGGGCTAATGCTTGTATGGTCATCGATACATAGTTGCGGCTTTGTAAGTCTTTAACTACAATTTTAGCTTCTTTGCCGAGCTTGGAATAAGCTAGTAATAGAGCTGATAGCGTTTGCGATCCTGAGAATTTATCGAATCGCACAGTAGTCTTATTGATTGTGCCGCTAATAGATATAGGTAACTTATTGTTATTATGGGAAACTTCTAAGCCAATATATTTCAAGGAATTGATTAAATCGTTTTGATAGCGATTAATTAAAGTGCCGCATCCGGTCAAAGTGAATTGTTTGCCTTGAGCGGAAAGAATTCCGGCAAATAAATGCAAAGCTAAACCGGATTCTCCGCAATTGATTAGGCTGAAGAATTGATTATTATTTCCGGAGATTCGGACTACAAATTCCTTTGCGTCGTCTATACCAATTTTAGGATTAATCTTAAAATCGGAGTATAGATTAGCCAAATATTCGCTATTAATGGGTTGAAATGATGTCGGTTCGAAATTTTTAAATCGGTTATAAAAAAAAGCATTAACATTCAAAGTGCCTAATTCATCCGCCAAACGAAGGGCTGTAAGCGAGTCGTCAGATAGAGAATTAAAGAGAATTGTCGATGGCTGATCGCATAATAGAGCGATTGCTACTTCTCTCTGGAATTCACTTTTAGAACTTGGTGCTTTTATTAGAAAGCTATTCATAGTAACCGGATTTTTTGAATTCATCGAAAATTCTATCAGTTACTTTGTTGGCAGGGCGTTCGCTATTGATAATTAAATCTGAACAAGAAAAATATAATTTTTTCCTTTCATTCATAATTTTTTTCGCTATTTGGAACGGATTATCTACAGCTAATAAAGGGCGAGTTTTTAATTTCATTCGGTTCATACAAGTATTCAATTCCGAATATAGCCAAATCACGAAGGAATTATGTTTAATTGTATTGCGATTGCTTTCGCTTAGGATAATTCCGCCTCCGCCTGAGATCACTACGTTTTGCTTCAATGACATTTCGATTAGTATGTCTGATTATACTTGGCGGAAGTATGCTTCGCCGCTGTCATTGAAGATGTCGTAGATGCTTCTGCCTTCTCGTTCGATAATAATATCATCAATATCATAAAAATCTTTGTTCATTCGATTGGCTAATTGTTTGCCGATAGTAGTTTTCCCGGTTCCCATAAATCCGATTAGATAAATATTCGCATTTTTGTTTTTTACCGAAGCGGCTATGTTCTTACTCATCTTTGCATTGTACTCAAGCGTCTCGCCGGAGAAAGCTTTGAGAGCAGGAATTGCTTGATTAACTAACCATTCTAATCCCGATATATATTTTAATTTTTGTGATTTTGCTATATCTGAAAATTTTGATTTGCTATAATTTGCATCGAAAATTATCAAGTTAGGATTCGTGAACCATTCTTTTTTTAATGTTATATATTCATTAGGCAAGGTAGAGATCAATAAATCAAATTCTCCGATAATATTTGGTAGATTCTGGATTGATTCAAATTTACAGGAAAATTTTTCGGCTAATTTTCGAGCTTTATCGCTTGCTCTATTGACCATCACTGTTTCACATCCACAATCTTTGATAGCATAAAGGGCGGCTTTGGCTGCATTGCCTCCACCAAGCAACAATACTTTCTTGCCTTTGAGTGTAACTTTGTTTTTCTTTAAAGCATTAAGAACGCCGAGATAATCGGTATTAAATCCTGCTTTGATACCGTCCCAATTAAGTATTGTATTGACTGCACCTATGCTTCGAGCTACTTCGTTTAACTCGTCGCAAGAATTAATAGCATCATTTTTAAACGGAGTAGTTACATTCATGCCGTCGAAACCAATAGCATCAAATAAGTACATAGCGTCGTTTATTGACTCCGCTGCAATACGAGAATAATAGGCATCTATTCCTAATTCTTGAAAAATAGGATTGAAAAAATTGGGGCTTTTGCTGTGCAATACAGGCTCACCGACTACTCCATAAAACTTCATAGAAACCCTTGTCTATCTAAATATTTCTAATATTTTCTTTGTATCGCCGAATGTAATTTGTCCTTCGGCTGTGTTGTCTCCTTCGTCAGAAGATACGTAAATAAATGGAGTACCAAGACTTAATGCTGTAATTCTCGCAGATTTCCACTCATTTCCAATCGGCAAAGATATTAATTTTTTCGGAAATATTTTAATAATATTTTCGTTAACGTATAAATTAAGTAGGGTTAGGCACTCAATAGCAGAATTACATTTGGTTGCTATCTTGAAATAATCAGCCCCAGAGAGTTTAGCCAACTCAGCTACGTTGATAATATTTTCAATAGTCGGAGTAGTTGCATAATTGTGTTCGGACACTATTACTTCGCATTTATATCGCCGAGCTACAACGATAAGCTCATCTTTGTAGCAAAAATCAATTTCTAAATCAATTATATCTACGCCTATCTTGATAACCTTTTCCATCAGTACAAATTTTTCAAGGTCTGAAATTGAACTATTGCGGCAAGTGGCAATTGTGCGAGCTTTGCCATTCTTGAATATTTGTTCTAATTCATAATCGGAAAATGGGAAATCATCTAGTCGGATTTCTACAAATGGGTATTTTGCGACCGCCTGAATTATTTCGAGAATGTTTCCGGATTTAACACTTGTACATATCATCAAGCATAGTCTCCAATTCTTGTAAATTAATCTTCCGAGCTTCGGCATTACCAATTGAATTTAGCAATATATAATTGACAAAATCATTTTCGCGTTTTTTATCGCTTGCTATAAATTGGAAAATTGTTTTAGCACATATTTTGCGTTCGATAGGTAATTTCGCTTTAGTTAATATCGAGATTATTCTACTGCTAATTCCGCTTTCAGCATTATAATACTTTTCTGCTAATTTAGTGGCAAATACCATTCCGATAGCTACCGATGCACCGTGCGACAGGGCATAGACCGGCTCGATAGCGTGAGCTAAAGTATGACCGAAATTTAGTATCCTTCGCAAACCTGTTTCGTGTTCATCTTTGTTTACAATCTCTAATTTGTTCTTAATAGACTTTTTTAAGATATATTTGAAAGCGGAACACGTCGTGTCGAACATTTCTTTTTCGCTAATATTCTCAAGTATCTCGAATAAATCACTATCCATCACCGCAGCAATTTTAATAATTTCAGCGTAACCGTCGGATAATTGCTTTGGTCTCAACGACTTTAGTAAATTTGTGTCGATTATCACTTGATTTGGTTGGCGAATAGTGCCGATAATATTTTTAATACCAGCGAAATTTACTCCGTTTTTGCCACCCACAGATGCGTCTGCTTGAGCAAGTAGGGTGGACGGTATCATTGTTATCGGGATTCCACGCATATATGTAGCCGCTACGAAACCGGCGATATCGCAAGTAATCCCTCCGCCTATGGCGTAAATTTTTGTTTGACGATTAGCCCCAAATTCCAATAATTTAGAATAAACCTCATTAACCGTATGCAATGATTTGTTTTTTTCATCAACTCTGATGATAATTTGGTTTTGTATTGGGAAAGGATTATGATTATCATACACATTTGAATCAATAATCAAAACAGAATTGTTATTGTCGATGTGCTGTCGATAATCGTTAGTAAAGACTATTTCCCCCTTTAAAGCAGGTATTCTCTCATTAAATTGCAAATTATTATTTCCTGTTTAGTTCTCGTTTTGAGTTAATGCGAAAGCAATTCTTTTATCTCGTCTTAGTTTAGCCACTTCTCTTAAATCAGCTACTTTATCAGCTTCATCTACAATTTCTGCACCGAGCATGGTCTCGATAACGTCTTCCATCGAGAGCAAACCTTCGATACCACCATATTCGTCCACCACTAAAAACAGTAATTGCTTTTTCTTTAATAATAAATCTAAAGCGATTTCAAGACCGCTGTTCTCGGGTACGAAATGAATTTCTCTGGATAGTTCACGCAATTTAGTGTCCCATCTCCCGGCTAATGCTGCACGGAATACATCTTTGCTCATGGCGTATCCGGCTACTCCATTATCTAACGTTTCGCCTTCCCGTAATGGGAATCGAGAATACATCTGAATCTCCGGCAGATTAACTACGTCTTGTACTGTTGAATCCGCAGAGCAGCTGAATATTACCGTACGCGGAGTCATAATGTCGGATACAAATACTTCCTTAAATTTGATAATATTACGCAGAAGCGTATATTCTCCGAAGCCTAATGATCCGTCCTCGCATACTGTATCGACTAATGCGGTTAATTCTTGAAGAGACGTGTCCTGTTTCGTTTTCCCTGAAATATTCTTATTAAGTAGAAATATCAATCTATCGAAAGGGCAAGTGATTACTACATAGAATCGTAAAATAGGAAGCAAGGTCAAGGCGGATTGACTTGATAACCTCGAACCCAATGAATAGCTGACTGTTCTTAATACCAATAAGAAGAAGAATACTAATGGCAGAATAATCAGCAAATCGTACAATTCATTGCTCATAGCAAGCAATGCAGACAGGATAGCAGTACCTGATAAATAGAATAGAGCTTCCGTTGTGAAAAATGGATTATGGCTTTCGGTATATTTCCTTTTTAGATTCTGAATACGCTCAGAAATCTCCGGTTTTTTATCCGATATTTCCTTGAAGCTTTCAAGAGATAATCCGGAAAAAATTGCAGAGAAGAATGCCGTAAGCAACCCGACAATGTATAAAATAGTCATTATTAAATAATAGCTTGAGTACATAACTCTTTCGACTATTTAGCACTACCGAGTGTAAAGCTAAATAATTGCCGAAATTTTTACCTTTCTAAATATGTAAATCGAAAATCATACTGAATCAAAAACCGTGCTAATAATATCTAATTGAGCTATACTTAGCTTAATTCCTGAATTCTTTATCAATCAGTGTCAATCTGCCCGGATAGCTAATCGGACCAAATGCTGTTTTAATTGCCGGTTTAACATCTAATTTGATTCTGGCAGCACTTCCATTTTTTCCGCCAAGAGCCAAAGCCAAATTCATAATGGATTCGTAGCCTTTACTTTTGAAAAATTTATATATATCTAAGCTGATAGTCA
>CAZIIZ010000150.1:0-6707 GCA_964539225.1 uncultured Hyphomicrobiales bacterium
TGGGCAAGATGATAGTTGATAAGCAAACCGCTGACGGCTGGGGCAAATCCGTAGTAGAAAATTTATCAAAGGATTTGCAATTAGAATTCCCCGGAATTAAGGGATTTTCCAAGAGTAATCTTTGGTCAATGACGCAGTTTTACATTGAATACCACGACGATGAATTTCTCCAACCATTAGTTGGAGAAATTAGCTGGACGAAACATTTAGTAATTATGAGTCGTTGCATGGAAGTACAGGAACGCAGATTTTATATCCTAATCATCAGCTAATGAAATTACCGAAAGACTTGATTTCTTGTTAGTTGAATAGAAAAATTCTTTCCTCAATCCTATTACAAATACTCAGACCATTATCATTCCAAGATTGGAATAGTAAGGGCTTTGAGGTTTATTTGGATTTAAGTTCTTATTTAATGATACTTATCGGATATGTTTTATTATATTCTTTATCGTTTGATACTTTCAAATAATAAACTCCGTTTAGCAGTCTTGAGCAATTGTATTCTAAGCTATTTTTACCTGGGAAAGAATAAATCTCTGTTTTATCAATTTCTCTTCCGAATAAATCATTAACCGTTACGGTGAACATTTCTCGACTGGAAGACTCAAACGGAATATTAATCAACTCCGAAGCCGGATTTGGATATATTGGCGATGAATTCAAAGCAATACTCTTATTTGATGGTTTCAAATATCCATTTCCGTTCCAGCCACCATGTCGTTCCTCGAAGTGGTACGTACTTGCACCGCTTTTATGGCAGTAGTCATAGATATATTGAGCATCCAATATCGGCTTAATTCGTTCGAATTCGCAAATAGATTTCTCCGAAAAGCTATAATCTTTAGGCAAATTATTAATATCTGCAGACTTGATTTCTTGGATATGATTAATAAGTGTTAGCGGATATTTCACATTATAAAATACATCTGCATTATTATCTTTGCGTTTTAATTTAATTTTCAGCTTGAGCGAAGCTCTGTCGATATAAGGCAAATTATTCAGTAAATTCGTGTCGTTCGGAGTTATAGTTTCGTAATTTTCAAACGCTACAGAATTTTTGAGCAAGCACTCTATGGGCATATATTTAGTGCGTTTATATTGCAGCTCTTCGTTGTCGGTAATAAAAATATCAGACATTTTGTAAATACTATCTACTTGAAAAGCAGCCAAAATCTCTACATCCGAATTATCCATACCAAATTGTTCAGCTCTGAATCCGGCGGCTTGGTTGATTACGTATTCTAATTCTCCGCCTAATTTAGCTACACTATTGCGTATATACTTGGATTCATCATCCTTCTGAATAGCATCCGTATAATGACTATTAACATACACATCCAATTGCAGTTGTTTTAATATGTTAAATACGCCTAAAGGGTTGTTGTAATACGGTACATAATAATCCCCGAAATTAAATGTATCTAAATTCTTGGAAAATGGTGCAACAAATCCAACAATATTAATTGAAGATCCAATAAATAGTTTTGAAGTATCCTGTGCATCTTGGATGATTAAATCTCCTGTGATTGTTCTATAATCAGTTAGATAACAATTACAAGGGTCATAATTAGGATGATAATCTATATAATGCCAATTGAATCCTTCATTATAAAACTTTGAGACTTTATATTGATAGTACGGATAATAATCACCATCGCTAATATCATAATTACTGTTCAAAGGCTTGGTCTCATTATATTCAGTATTCGGTTCTAAAACGTTTGAGAACTCATAATTAGAAAAAGGCTCTGCGAAAATTCTCAGGAACTTAATTCTATCAGAAAACCAATTATTATATGAGTGAGTAAAAAATATTCTTAATAGTCCTGTATATCTATTATAGAGCTGAATATTTAACTCTCCGTCGGGAGCCCCAAATATTAATTTACCCTGATTATTGTAAGAATATCCTAAATGAAAATTTACTAATTCCCAGCCATCTTCAGGGTAAATCGGCTTGGGAATAATTTTATAAAGCTCATCGTCGAGAGGCGTGCCATTAGCATTCTCAAAATATGGTGATGGCATTATTTTTGTCGTAGTGTCAAATCCACTGACCGGAAATTCCTTACGAGTCCAATCAAAAAAGTTTTTATTTTCAAACTGATTATTTGGTTTGCTCGGATCAGTAGTCAATAATTCTTGCCCTTGATAGTAAAATTTGGGTTCACCATTGGGCAAATACTTATCTGGATTATCTTGAGCGAAAATGTTTGAAATAATAGATATACTAAATATTATTAGCAATATAAGTTTTGGTTGTATTCTCAAAGAAATTAAATTATTTTGTTCATGTTTCATAATTGTTTCAATAATATATTTGGTAAAATCTATATAGCAAATATACTTAATAATATTTAATTAACAAAGAAAATTTTTCTTTTGTTTGAAGCCGATAACTAATACTATACTCAGAAATTATACTATTCTGCCTAAGCGATTAGGTAAATAAAATTAATGCAATAAAAATACTATGTCAATCAATTCAGAAAAATTGTTTATTTTTGGGGTTAGTACTTTAATGTTCAAATGATTAGCAAATAAGTTGAGAATAGATATGAAATACGGTTTATTGATTATAATGTTTATTTCGCTGTTAGTTTCCTGCGAATGTCCTCCGAGTGCGGAAACGCCGCAAGAAATCATCCCTACGGAATTTGCGAATATTTGTATATTCAATGGTGTTAATAGCTATTCGAGCATTGATATCGACACTAAATACGGCTATTTTATGACCGGTCTTAACTATGCGAACTATACCAAAGAGTACAAAAAGATTGGCTCCGGCAATAATCTAATATATTGCAAGAATACCAATCAAAGATTCTATTCTGTTCCGGCGTACTTCAATAAAAACAATTATTACACAGCGGTATTAGTGGGCAACAACAACGAAGTCAATACAATCCTGTTGGATGACAATTTCGGAACTGCGGATAATAATGCTTCGCTTGTGCGTTGTGTTAATGCTATGAAATACGGAGATGGATTGAAATTCAGCAGTTCAATAGTTGGCGATAAGGAATTAAAATTTTCTGAGTTCACTAATTATTCGTCAATTCCGGTTGGTCGAAACAATATCAAAATCTCTTATCACGGCGAAATCATATATGATATTCTGTTCGATACGAAACTGGGATTTGCTTACTCGATAGTTACTTATTTTAATCCAGGGGCAAACAATCAAATAAGTTTATCGGCTAATATAATCGAGATGTCGTCGAAGTAATTCACTGCTGCATGATTCTATCTACATTATACACATCTTCGGCTATATTGATAAATAGTGTCATTCCGGTTCATTGTCATTCCTGCAAACGAGTCTTCGAGTGCATGCAGGAATCTCTTCTTAGGGTTCAACGTAGTTTATCAAAAACTGTTTTGAGACGGAATGAATTCAAAAGAAATAGTGTAATGGTAATACAAATTTCCTCAGATTAGCTACGCTGAATCCGAAGACGGATTTCCTGCATTCACTCGAAGACTCGTTCCGCAGGAATGACAAGTCGGTAACGATTTGTAAAATGTGAATAATCATTAGCAGGAAGTCGGGGAGCAAGTTAGGTTCATTTCTTTACTAACGTTTAACTCCTACGGAGTAAAGATGCGAATCAATCTTATACAGCGTAGTACAATTGCTCTACAAAAAAAGAGTATTAAGTTAGTCAAAAGCCAAGGCAAATCTTAGCTATACAAAACTTACTTAAGCATATTCTGGACAAATAGTTCATCTAATCCTATTTCGTTGTCCAAGAACACACTAATTTCTCTGCTGTTCTTAGGTCGAGAAAGGAGTGAATATCCATCGTCGTCTCGCTTAATCAGTATAATACTTTCTAATCCCGAATATTTTACGATTTCAGAATTATGAGTAGATAAAATAATCTGTTTATGCGACGACACATCTTTCATCATTTCTATTACTTTCGAAATTATATGCGGATGGATTCGTCGCTCCGGTTCGTCGAAAATAGTGAGATATTGATTGTCGAAATACAAAGCCAAGATAATAACAATTAGAAATATCGTACCGTCCGAGAGCAAAGAAGCAGGAATATAGCGTTTATTGTACCTTTCTTTTACTAAAAATCTGTGCTGATTGTTAGCATCTTTGTCCATTACTACGTCGTCAATATCCGGCAGTACAAAATTCAGTAGATTGAAAAATGTTTTCTTCTTTTTGTCATCGGCTAAAACGGAATATAGTAAATCGAGGAACATCTCTTTGGACTCTCGCTCATCAATAACGGTAGCATTGGATTTAATAGTAGAAAGCAAATCTTGCTCGAATTCATAGACTGAAATCTGACGTGCTGATGAATTTATTAAGTCAATTTGGAATAATTCTAAAAATACTTTATGCAGAGCTATTTCTGACTTAGGATAAGTCGTTTTCACGAAGTCATCAATATTGCGGAATACTTCGTGCAATTCATAATCCACAGAGTCGTAATTTTGCAAATCATAAATATATTTTTCGTCTTTTCTTTTCACAATCAAAGCAGAACTGCCGAGCTTGATATTGCCGGTAAAATATTCGAATATAATTTCTAATTTATCGTTTACTACATTAAACACATCTTTGGTCTGCCCTACTTTAAACTCGGTATCTGAATTGATTGTTTTTATCCTCAGAGTTACGTCCTTGCCTCCGAGTTTCTTTATAGTATTTAGTTCAGATACTAATTGCAGATTATATTTCAATTTAATAGTATCTTCGTCTTTCTGCATAAAGAAATTTTTCAACAATTCAGCACCGCCTTGATTAGACACTGCTTCAGCTAACGAACTGCTCAGTATATCTCGGATTATCTTAAATATTAAGATAAAATTAGATTTGCCCGAACCGTTCATCCCGATTATAACATTAAAATCTATCAAATCGGTAGAAAGGCTTTTGAAGCATTTAATGTTCGAACATTCTATGTGTGTAATTTTCATTATATTCTATTTCAAGTATTTTTCAAATAATAATAAGTAATGACTTAAACGAACCAATAGCAAATTATTTTACTTTAAATTCTAAGTTGAGCTTACCGTCGCCCAATTCCGCTTGCACAAAATCTCCGCTGATTAGTCTATTCACTCCTTCGGGGGTGCCTGTAAATATCAAATCGCCTTTCTGCAATGAGAATATTTTCGATATATGCGACACCAAATATTCAGACGAATACATCATAACTGCTGTCGTGCCATTCTGACAGACTTCTCCGTTTACTTTCAAACTTAGAGTATGGACGAAAGTATCAATTTCTGATATTGGGATAAAATTTGAAATTGGAGCTGATGTGTAGAATCCTTTTGCCGTAGCCCAAGGTTGTCCTTTGTCTTTTGCATTTTTCTGTATATCTCTAAGCGTAAGGTCTATGCCTAATCCAACGCCTGCGATATACTCATTTGCCTGCTCAGGCTCGATGTTATAGCCATCTTTGCCGATAGCAATCACCATCTCTAATTCGTGGTGCATATTATTAGATATAGAAGGGATAATTACTTCGTCGCCCGAATAAACGATGCTCGAAGTCGGCTTCATAAACACTACTATATCTCCGTGCGGAGCAGTTCCCATTTCTTTATTGTGCAAAACGTAATTCTGTCCGATGCAATAAATGTTCGATATTTGAAGAAAGTCGCCGTTTGTCAATTTTATATTTTTCATATTTTTCTCTGATTTATAAAGCATATATGTATATTACTACCGATTGTACGCAAATTAGTAAAAAAAAAGATATATACAAAAGGATAATGAATACTTTTTTTTGTTATTTTTGTAGTACTAATTTTTATTATATATATATTAAGTTAAAAATGTCAAAAGAGATTGATAATAATAGCTCTAATTCCAATGCTAAAAAGAATTCCAATTCCAAGAAAAAGCAATCAGACAACAAAAGCAATAAATGGAAATATATACTTCCTATGTTGTTGATTGGTGGTTTTATGATTTGGGCTTCATCTTCGATAATGTTTCCAGATAGTTCCAAGGGCAGTAGCTTTTTAGATGTTACTGATCGCTCATCGGATACAACATTAACTCAAGATACAAACTACATCAAAGCTGTAACCGACAACGGAGACACTACTGAACATCTGATTCGTATGAGTGAACCAATGAGCGGCGATTACGAAAATGGAATTGATGAATTTGCAGGCAAAAATGTCAAACGCATTTATGATGGACGCAGAATAAATATTGCTATTATTGGCTTAGATGCTCGAGTAGGCACAATTTCTAACCACGCAGACGCTAATCATATTTTGTCGATTATGCCGGATAGCGGAATTATCGAGTTAACTTCAATTCCGCGAGATACTCCAGCCGATGCCGGAATGCCAGATTCGAGCGGACAAAACAAATTGACTATCGTCAGAGCTATGAAGGGCAGAGAAGCATATTTGCGTGAAGCCGCTAAAATTGCTGGATTGGATAAAATCCCGTATTACGTCGAAGTGGGATTCTCGCAAGTAATGGGCATTATGGAATTGCTTGGTCATTCTGATTCGAAATCTGCTCTGCAAGTGCTTCGTTCACGCAAAGGACTCGGAGGAGATGATTTCCAACGATGCTATAATCAAGGTCAATTCGTCAGACAAATGTTACTCCGACATTTTAACAAAACTACTGGTACCTTGGGAGATTTATTAATAAGAGTCGGTTTGGCGTTAGTCGAATCAAATTTGACGGCTGCTACTGTCAATGATAT
>CAZIIZ010000151.1:0-6687 GCA_964539225.1 uncultured Hyphomicrobiales bacterium
TCCTTACTCTTCTTAGTTCCTCAATTTTTTAGATTCCTGCATGCACTCGAAGACTCGTTTGCAGGAATGACAACTCTAATAAATGTGTATAATGGTTAGCTAATTTCATTGCTTTTATTCCAACAGATTGATATTAACACAACGCTCAACTTATTATTAATAAACAAGTTGAGCGTTTTATGATTTTATTAAAAAAAATCCTATATCATTCCTAATCGCTTGCGAATTGTCCATTCTATAGTTAATAGTAATAGCACTAATCCCAACACCCAAGCCAAACTCCAAAGAGCATATTCATTGCGAACGGTGATAGATCTATCCACGAAAGTTTTGTGCTTTTTAATATCATCGAGAATTGAAGTACAATTATCAGGCACATAGAATTTACCGCCACTTCGATAAGCCATATCTCTCAATAATGGAGCATTCATAGAAAGATTTTGATATTCTAAAGCTAATTCTCCGATTGAGAAACGCCCTTTATCTTCGCCGAGTTTATTTGCACCCTTGAACACCTCGCCGCTGAAGGAATAATCACCTTCGGGCATACCTTCCACATCGGCATAATAGCGACCATTGCCCATAGAATTAAGTATTACATCTCGCTTCTGATTTTTACTGGAAATTTTAACGCTGACTTTTGCGTCATCTATCGGCGAATAAGCGGCATCATATACTTGAGCTACCACTCCGACTTTCTCGCCTGTCGTATAATTACGTTTTGTCGTTTTGATAGTTATGCTTTTATTATTCTGATCGACAGACAACCAACGCATAGAATTCTGAATAAATACTTGATAGAGATCTATTGCTTCTTGATTGCCTTTGCTGATTTCTCCGGCATAGCCTAATAATTTCCAGCGGTACAATCCCGAGGCAAGCACTGCAATAGATTTCTGATTTTGGAATACTCTTGTTAGAATTAATGGATCTTTCAGTGGAGTATTATTGATTTTTGCACCTGCAATTTTTTCGCTTTCGGGCTTCACAGTTACGTAATGCTCACAACGGAATAATGGCGGAAGTGTGTTCCACATATCTAAATCTTTATCGCCTCCTGTGATTCGCAAAATCGGATGAGCCGAAGCAGTCGGCACGAAATCCGGCACTACTGCGAATTCCTGAGCATTACCACTTAAAGTCTTGAACGGCAAATAGTCCTCTAATTGAGCTAACTTCGGATAACTTATCATCGACGACGACATATAGAATATCGGCTTTCCGGCGGCTAATTCCGTTTTCAGCATTTGCATTGTGCCATCGCTTGTAGATGCTATTGGGAATCCAACCAAGAAATACATTTCAACATCTTTCAATATTGCAGGAGTCGGCTCTTTATCGTAATAAGTAGCTCCCTTTTTCTGAACGAATAATTGTACTTCCACGCCTTTCTCTAATTTCAAAGTATTATGTAGAAACGATACGTCGGGCGACGGTGATCCAGCGAAAATTGCTATCTTACGTTTATTTTTAAGTACTTTTACGTATTCAGAGTAGCTATTGTTCTTTTTGGTAATCTCTCCGGCTATTGGCTCGACTGTAGCAGTCAATTTCTGATCGCCTTCTTGCTTTGGTTTATATTCAAAATTTACAGAGAAAGTCTGCATTGCTTCGCTGATATTTAATTGCTGTTCGCCGATTTGCTGACCATTCTCTAACAATCGCACTTTCAATTGTCCTTCGCTGAAGCCCGAACTTTTTAAATTCACACTTACCGGAACTGGATTATCTAAATATGCAATTTCGTTTGTGATAATTGATTGCAAGGCTAAATCTTTTGGCTGCGTGGAATCGCCGATACCGATAACGTATAATGGCTTATCTAATACGTTTACATCATACAAAGGATTATTGCCGACGTTGAAAGCTCCATCGCTAATGATAATTCCTGCTCGATAATTTTTATCATTATTCGGAATCAATCTGCGAATAGCTTTAGAAATATCAGTCGCTTGACCTTTGAATTTCAAACTATCCGAATTAAAATTAATCACTTCAAATACATCTCTATCGAATAGATATGTATTCAATAATTCGGGAGATTCTTTCAGTATCCCTGAATTTTCTATAGCTTTGCGAACGGCATCTCGGCGATTAATTTTAGCATCTTGTTCGCCTGCGGAAATTGAATTATCCACGAATACTGCAATTTTCGGCTTAACCACGCTTCCACTAATTCGAGTAAATACCGGTTCGAAAATAATAAACAGAAGCAATGCCAATGCGGTACTCCGCAAGGCAGCTAATAGTATTCTAAAGAATCTAGAAACCGGAGGCACGGTATATCTATAAGTATATACGGTAAAAACCCCGGCGATGATAATCAAAACAATCGGCAATATCCAACTGCCGCTAATACCTAAACTATATGAATTCATTTCTGTTCCGCTATCTTTCTTAATATTTCCACAGCACAAAGCTCTTTGCTCATCGGCTTGAATTCGGCTATTCCGCCTTTTTTATCTAGTATTGTAATAGTATTATTGTCTCCGCGGAAACCGCTATCCGGCTTATTCGCAGAATTAACCACTATCATATCGCAATTTTTGTTTTGCAATTTCTTCTTACCATTCTCAATTTCATTCTTGCTTTCTAAAGCGAATCCTACTACGATTTGTTTCGAAGTCTTGGTCTTCCCTACTTCTGCTAAAATGTCTTTGGTTTTAGTCAATTGCAGAGTGAACGTATCGCCCATATCTTCTTTTTTGATTTTGCCTTCGTATTTATTAGATAAAGTGAAATCGGCAACTGCGGCGGATAATATTATCACATCCGAATCCGGTAAATACTTCATCACTTCATCGTGCATTTCTCCGGCTGATTCTGCGTTAATTCGATTAACGCCTTCGGGAGTTGGCAATGAAACGGGTCCGGACACGAGTACTACTTCTGCTCCGGCTTGACGAGCGGCATTAGCAATTGCATAGCCCATCTTTCCGCTGGAATAATTACCGATAAATCGCACATCGTCAATTTTTTCGTAAGTAGGTCCGGCATTGATTAATACCTTTTTGCCTTTGTAGAAATTATCGAATATGGATTTGATGCCCATATCAATCTTCATTCGCTCTAAATCCAATTCTGCATTAACTTTGATTTCGTCAATTTCGGGTCTTGGAGCTTCGCTTTTGATGAATTCAACTTTATCTCAGAGTTATCTTTATTTGATGACTCTACTTTTATTTCTTCAACTTTACTATGTGGATTATGCGAGCGAGCTGTATTCGAGCTTTCTTTATATTTCAAGTAAGCCGGATTATCTCTATTCGCATCTAATTTATTTTTTAGCAATTCTTCTTTATTTTTCAAAGCATCGCAAACGTATTTCAGAATTACGTCGAATTCCGGAAAACGTCCCGGTCCTACTAAACCAGACGAAAGTGAACCTTCAGCCGGAGGAATAATTATAGCCCCGTCGTTTGCGATTCTGTCTGCATTTCGCTGAGTAGCGGGATGCACCCACATATTTGTATCCATTGCTGGAGACACTAACAATAAAGAATCATCGTGCAGAGCAAAAGTAACAGCAGTTAAAGCATTGTCTGCTATACCATTAGCAATTTTGCCTAAAGTTGCCGCCGAGCATGGAGCTATCAGCATCAAGTCGCACCAATGAGCCGAATGAATATGCCATGCCCCCTGATCCATTACGGATTTATCAAACATTTCGATAATTACTTGATTCATCGACAAATTAGATAATATCATCGGCGATACGAAATTCACAGCCGAAGGAGTCATAATTACTTTAACTTCAGCTCCAGCTTTCACAAATTCTCGAGCAAGCATAGGAGCTTTATACGCAGCAATAGAGCCGGTAACTCCAAGCAATATTTTCTTACCTTTTAAAATCTCATTCATATAATCTATCTCAATTTAATTCAAATTCTATAGGTCAATAATTCGGAAAATATCCGAACGAATATAAACGAATTTGTAATAAAAATACTATAATCAAATTGAATAAATATTTTTCAATATTCAATATTCTTTAAACGTTAGTAAATAGGACATCTAACTTTTCCAGTCATCGTATGAATTGAGAGCTAAAAGTTGTATGACAAATTTGGTATTGTACAAAATATTTGCTAAGCTGCGATTACTGCCGGAAGGTTAATGTTAGACAGAATTAATGAATTACTGAAGCAACGAATTGACTTCGCCATCGAGACTACTTTGTCGTCGTCCACCTTGATAGAAAAAATAAGGTTCGCCAAATCTTTGGAGTATGAAGTGTGTTTACTGTTCTATTACTTAGACAGTTCAGATTTGGCTATAAAGCGAGTCGAAAATAGAGTGGCTAATGGCGGTCATAATATACCAAAAGATGTAATAATTCGTCGATACCACAGAGGTTTAGAAAACTTTTTTAATAAGTTTCGGGCTGAATGCAACTATTGGCTATTTATTGATAATTCCGATATAAATTACGAAGTTATAGCCGAAGGCAACTCTGAAACCGAAACAGTAAGCAACGAAATAATATGGAATCAACTCAAGGTACAATATGGAAAATAAATATGATGAATTGCGGGATAAAGTGCTGAAAGGCACTAAACGAGCAATCGAAAAGCTGATAATTCAGAGCAAAAAAGAAGGCAAAAAGTTAGTCGTCAGCGAATCCAAACTCGAAGTTCCGAAACCTACTAAAGGTTGATGGGAAATATTAAGTAATCTTCCACCCTTGACAAAGCCTGTACTCGGCATTTGATGGCAATCCTATTATGCTCACCGATGTGTGGGGATTGGTTACTATTTCGCCTGAGGTATATTGTGTAGCGGATCGCATAGATGGTCAAAATGGGAGTGAAAGTTATTACGCATCACAGAACTATCAAATGAATGAATCGAGATTGTTCTGGTTAGGATATGGTGCAATTAATCAAGTTATACAACCATCGCCGGAAAATTCTCAAAATAAAATTTTAGCAGCAACTCAAGCTAAATCCAAAAATATTGGGAAACCGCTTGCGTCTCAAGTACCTAATGTGAGAGGCAAAATTCGTGGAAATACTACTATTGGTACTTCTAAAGCAAGTGCGAATACAGTTACAATTGATGATAATTTCGTTAAAAGAGAAAATCAAATGATTGAAAATAAAAATAACTATAGAATTGGCAACAGGATTTATCGTGGCGATATAAATACAGCTTCGATTTATAGCGGTATAGTGGCGGGAGCTGGTGCAAGCGTGAGTTATGATCACAATGAAGATTATTATGGTAATAGATTGCCTAATACAGCTACCGTAAAAGGGCAGGCTGGTGTCGATATTACAATGATAGGTGTAGGAGTATCATCTACTTGGTATAGTTGTCCTGAAGAATTTGTAGATGCAGATTTAATGCGAACCAATTCTTTCAAAGATGATCCAGATAAAGCTGGATATTCACTTTCTATTGGCATTGGATTGTTATAGCTTAGTTTAGGTTACGGTAGAAATATAGATGGAATATCATATTTTTCTTGGGGATTAGGAATAGGGATCTCAGTTGGGAAGGGTTCAGTTGGAAGATCAAATACATTCATAGAGAATACAGAGAAATGAAAAATATTATATTGAAATACAAATGGCACATTTTAACATTTATTGTTTTTATTATTTTAAGTACTATTTTTGATTATTATATTGATAATAAAGGAATTCGATTTAGAACCGAATTTATAGCAAAATCAAGATATGGAAGAATTGAATCTATCGGAAAAAACAGTCGAAAGAGGACAAGATTTACTTTACAAAATCAGAAAGAAGTAAACGGAGTTTATCTTGAAACAGATCACGGACTAAGCGACACAGAATACAACATGTATCAAATTGCTGAAGTTGGCGATTCAATAGCGAAAGAAACTAACACTGCTTATTTGAAATTAATCAAAAAAAATGGTGAAGAAATTTGGTTTAAAATGGTAGAGCATTGATGTAGATTTTGTAGATTGTATCCGGATCCAATCTTCCAGCCTTGGCAAAGCCCGTACTCCGCATTTAATGGCATGGAGAAGGCAAAAATGGAATAGCTTATTACTAACGTTCAACTAATACGTAGTAGCTAAGATAAAATCATTACAGCGTAGCTGTTAAACGTTAGTAATTGAAGTAAAGATGTCCAACATCTGCCAGATGAAGGAGGACATCTGAACCTCAATAATCTTCCACCCTTGGCAAAGCCCATACTCGCCATTCAATACCAATTCGGCAGATATTCATCCGATGACTGTCATTCATCGGATGAATGGAAATAATGATAGCTTTGGTAAAACTACAATTAATTCAAATATATATCGTTACTTTGGATTATATGAATAATATTGAAAGATAATACAATGCAATATATCAGTCAAGTAGTTAATAGCTCTGAATTGGAGAATATTATCAATCTTCCGCTTGAATATAAAAATAGAAAAGTAGAAGTATTTGTTGTGCCAACGATTGAGCCGCAAACTATCGAATCCTCGAGCAATTCTCTGTATGGAACACTTTCCAAGTATGGCAAAGCCGATTTGAAGTCACTTGAGAAAGATGCGTGGGAATTGGCGATGAAAGAAAAGTATGGAAATAATTGATGCAAATATCGTACTGCGATACCTATTGGGCGACAATCCCGATATGCAGAAAAGTGCCTGCCAGGTAATTGATCATCAAATAGTTCTATTGCTTGATGAAGTTCTCGCAGAAGTGGTTTATGTGT
>CAZIIZ010000152.1:0-6656 GCA_964539225.1 uncultured Hyphomicrobiales bacterium
CTAAGCCATAGTTTACTTCCTTGCCGTCTGTGTTTTTCAGCAAGAATGCAAATGCTAAACCTAATACTCCGAGAGCTGCAAACATCAAGATAGTCCAAGTGTAATCCAATTGTCCGCTTTCCAGCTTCACGCCTTGGTTAGTATAATCCAATAAATAACCGGCAAGGATTGGGAAGCCCCATAGTCCAAGATTCTGAATCGAAGCCATCACTCCGTAAGCAGTACCCAATTTCTTTTCTTCTACAATCATAGCAACCGAAGGCCACATAGCGGCTGGTACTAACGAGAAAGCAATACCCAACACGAACATTGCGATATATGGAGAAACGTGAGTTAAGCCTAAAATTAAATGCGAAGCTATTAACAATAGCGAACCCATAATCATAAGTGAAGCACGTTTGCCTTTTTTGTCAACGAAAATACCAAAAAGCGGAGTAAATAGAATCGTACCCCAAATTATTACGGTCGTCAAAGTGCCACTCAATTGCACAGACAATCCAAATTTATTATGCAATAAATCTGGACAATATGCTTGGAATGGAAATACCGCCGAATAGAAAGTAACGCATAGTAAGCATATATAGATGAATGATTTGTTGGTCATCAAAGCAACTATATCACGCAAATGGAATTCTTCGTCAGCAGTTAATTTAGCTGAAGTATCATCCTTAGGACTCATTTTAACATCATACATTGAATAAACTAAGAATGTGATAAATCCAATGCACATCAACATAGCTGCTATCCACATAGAATAGTACCAAGTAGAAGGATTATCAGAGAATATCGGAGATAAAATAAAGGCTGCGGCAGTACCTAATCTTGCAATTGAGATATTTACTGCAAACGCTAAAGCAAGCTCTTTGCCCTTGAACCATTTAGCAATAATTTTATTAACAACGACTATACTCGTTTCTGCTCCAAGTCCAAATAGCAGCCTACCGAGCATTAACATTTTTAATTCAGGTGAATATTGTGTTAGGAAACTATTCAGTATATTATAATCTATTCCACTTTTTCCAAAAAATGGAGAAGAACCATAAGCTGAGATTAATACGCCGAGTACGCAAAAGCCAACAAATAGGAATCCTGTCTTGCGAATGCCCCATTTGTCCAATATAATTCCACCAAATATCGACATTAATAGGAATGTGTTCGGGAATGAATAGAAGGAAATCAATACTCCATAATCGGCATTGCTAAAGCCTAATTGACTTTGCATTACGGATTTGATGGACGACATAGCGTCATAAACATAATAGTTCGTGGCGATAGTTAAACTGACTAAAAGCAGGATAATCCAACGTACGTAAGGACTAACTGCTGCTTTTTCTTTAATGGAATGTAATGCTGTCATCGTTTGATTATTTCTCCAATTTGAATAGTTGATAAAATTAAAAAGACTAAATTACATAATTTTACTCACATTGAGAAAGAATTTATTATAAGTTCGGAAATAAATACAATTCATTAGTTAATTAGCAATTAAAATTATTGTTTGGCTAATATAAAATATTTTATTAGATTTGCGTTGAATGATTTACTAACTATTAATTAGATATATTTATGAAAAATATTAGTTCTCTTTTGATACTATTCATTGCTTGTATATTTATGGCTAATGCACAAGAACAGATTACTACCCTGAATAATCAGACTTATACCGGTTTTATATTTGAAGAAAATAACACTTTTATTTCACTTACTGATATAAATAATGTCGATATTACAATAGGTAAACAAAATATATCTATCCGCAAAAAAGTATTTGCCAATATTTATACTAAATCCGGAAAGAAATATAATGGTACTCTGACCAAATCTTCAAATTTATATATGGAGTTTGTTGACAATACCGGAAGCAAAATTAAAGTGGCTAAAGCAGATATTGATTCTATTGAAATTGACGGGAAGAGTATCGGTTTAAGTAATATTAAATTAGTAAATTCCCCTTCGTATAGAACTAATTATCCGAGCGTAGGTATTCTAATCGGTACTCCTGGAGTATTTAATTTAGTTTTTAGCTCGGATTTTTCGAATAATTTCGGGATACGTTTGTGCGGTGGCGGACTTTCGCAATATACTGCCGGTGGCGAATTTAATGTTCTTTACAGTTTGTATAAATCGCCAACATTTGATTCGCATGTATATTTAAGTGCCGGATTGTTGAAGATAGAAGAAAAAGAAGTTGCTATGAATTACGAATATCAATTTGCAAGAAGATGGAATTATTTTGGCTTTGGGACTGATATAAACTTTAGAGGTTTTTTCTTGCAATTGGGGCTTTCTTTTGGTAGTGGCGATTTTACAAGTCCCCAAGTAATGGGTGGAATTGGTTATGTATATCGATTCAATGATTAAATATTGAACCCTTTTTATGTAATTCTTGCATCCACTGGAATTACAATTTAACGTTTAATATAGAGATGTGTATAATGGTTAATATTCAAACCATTATACACATCTTTCGTTTATTTATCACAATTATAATTCCTGCAAACGAGTCTTCGAGCAAATACCGAAATGGTACTATTTATCGGTATAACAAAAGATGTGTATAATCGTTAGCACTAGAATTAAAGAATTGATATTACAAGAAAGTTAAGAGTAAACAGTCTATAATAACGTTTAGTTTGCAGATGATTTTTTCAAAAAAGAATTTGGGTGTGATATGCCATTTTTCAAAGAGAAATATATGAATCCGTTTACTGATTTCGGTTTCAAAAAGATATTTGGCGAAGAAATTAATAAGGATTTATTGCCTACAAATCAAAACAGTTTGAAATATTATCGTGATCTGAAAAATTCATTAGATACTGCAAGAGAAGAAGGGGAATTGAAAGCTAAACGTGAGATTGCGAACAAATTACTTCAAAACAACATAGAAATTGAATTAATAATAAGCACTACCGGATTGTCTGAGGACGAAATACTTCAAATCAAAGCCGATGCAGATTTATAAAAAATATATGGCTGTCGCTTTAGAAGAAGCTGAAAAGGCATTACTAACGGGAGACGTTCCAATTGGAGCTGTTATCGTTCGCAATGGCGTAATTATTGCTAAAGCTCATAATCAAGTGGAAGCTCTCAGAGACCCAACCGCCCATTGCGAAGTATTAGCTATTCGCTCGGCTGTCGAGGCAATTGGCTATAAGCAATTAACTGACTGTGCTTTATATGTTACATTAGAACCTTGCTCAATGTGTGCTGGTGCGATAGTATTAGCTCGGATAGCTGAAGTAGTGTTCGGTGCAAGCGACCCAAAAACAGGAGCTTGCGGTTCGCTATATATGATAGCAGATGATGATCGACTAAATCACCAAGCAAAAATTATCGGCGGAATAATGGAAACAGAATGTTCCGCATTATTAAAACAATTTTTCAATAAATTACGAAAAACAAATGTTTGACACATCTAATTTAAAATGCGAACTCGAATCAGCTTTATACTTAGTGCCTACTCCTATCGGCAATTTAGAAGATATTACTTTCCGAGCGATGCGAGTATTGGCGACTGTTGATATGGTAGCTTGCGAGGACACTCGCACTACGGCTTCATTGCTGAAAAAGATTGGAGTACATGCGACTCAATTAACTAGCTATCACGAATACAATGAGCGAGAAAAAGCACCCTATCTAGCAGACTTAATTAAGCAGGGCAAATCGGTAGCATTAGTTTCAGATGCAGGCACTCCAGCTCTATCCGATCCCGGTTACCGATTGATAAATTCTACGATAGAACTCGGCTTAAAAATAATTGCATTGCCTGGTGCTAATGCTTTGTTGCCTGCTCTATCATCAAGCGGATTCCCAACTAACGAATTTATATTTATGGGATTTCCACCTCAGAAAAAGGGCAGACAAACTTTTTTGAAACGTGTATCCGAACAAGAAACGACAGTAATAATATACGAATCTACGCATAGAATTATCAAATTGGTTTCTGAATTAGGTGAACATTGCGGAGATGAAAGACAAATTTGTATAGCTCGCGAAATTTCAAAAATTTACGAAGAATATCTGCGAGGTACTATCGGCGAGTTGAAAATTACTTTAGCCCAACGTAAGGAATTAAAAGGCGAAATCGTGGTTGTAATTGCTCGGAAAGAATCCGCTGCTAAAGAAGAATCCGTAAATAAATATTCAAATAAAATATCCGTAGATGAAGAAGAATAATCCGGCTTTATAATAACATAACACATCATCACGTTTAAATTATTAGATTAATTCGAACGTGATGATGAATATCTTTGTTTACTACTTAAATTATGCAGATTAATGATTATTCTGCACCAATTCTTTTTTGCAATGTTCTCATAGTTGATAGTGATACATTCAAATATCTTGCAGCTTTGCTTCTGCTACCATCAAATTTATCTAATGCTAATCGCACAATTTCAGATTGCAATTGATTAATATCCAAGCCATCTTCCGGCAACTCAAAATTGTCTATTCTCAAAGCCATTTTATCCGAAGAAGTATTTTTATATCCGTATTGAGCAGATTTCAAGAAAGCTAAATGCGAAGCATTGAGTTCGAATTCATCGTAAAGCATAGCTATTCTATCAATAATATTCTTCAACTCGCGAATATTTCCGGACCAATTATAGCTCTGCATTATTTCTACAGCCTGAGGCGAAATAAATTTGAACATTCTTTTGCGATGATTACTACTTTCATTTAGGAACAATTGAGCCAACATCGGTATTGAATCAGTTTGCTCTCTTAGCGGAGGCAATGCGATCCAGCCTTGTTTTAATCTGAATAGCAAATCTTTGCGGAATTTACCTCTGTCGGACATATCTTCTAAATCTTTATTGGATGTAGATATTATCCTGGCATTGAAATTAATTTTGGTAAAACCACCGACTCTGTAGAAAGATCTCTCCTGCAATACTCTAATTAATTTAGGTTGTAATTCAATCGGAAGATCTCCAATTTCATCAAATAGAATTGTACCACCATCAGCAGCATCAAACAATCCCGGCATTGCATTTTCTGAGTTTTTCCCGATTCCGTCTTCATAACCGAATAATTCAGTTTCGAATAAGGCAGTTGAAATCGCCGAGCAGTTGATTTTAATAAATGGCTTATCAATATTTCCAGTCGAATGATGGATAATATGAGCGAACACTTCCTTACCGCTACCGGTTTCGCCTTGAATCAACACAGGTAACTCTGGTTGCTCGTGAAATTTAATAGCTACTCGCACAGCATCTTTCAATTGCGAAGAGAACATACCAACTCTGCCGAACTCTTTAAGCATCAGATAAGAACCGTTCAGGAATATAGAATTAATTTCATCTTTTTTCTTTTTTAGTGGCTTTTGCCTATCTCCCTCCGTATCCTCCGGTTCAACCGGATTCTCTTTATGCTCTTTGATTATTTCTATTACTCTGCGAATATCTAATGGCTTTAATAAATAATCGTGAGCACCTTCGCGAAGAGCCTTTATTGCAGAGTCTATAGTGGCAAATCCGGTAAATAGCACAAATTTAGATTTATGTTGTTTAGCCATTTTTTTATATTCTTTAAGCAATTCCAATCCGCTCATCCCTGGCATTTTAATATCACTGAAAATAATATCAAAGTCCTCGGTTACAAGCAGTTCCAAGGCATCTTTTCCGGAATCACATTGAGTAATAAGAATATCCAACAAGCCACTCAATGTATCAACAAAGATTTCGCGACTAAATTGGTCATCGTCAATAATTAGTACCTTAGTCATATATAATTTTCCTAATTTATAAATTAATCTGAATATTTTCTAAAATAGATTATAAAATCTGTGCCATTTTCGGCATTGGAGTATGCTTTGATGTCGGCTAAATTCATAGTAATAAACAACTTAACAAGTGATAATTCTATACTGTAATGCGTATCAGTCGATTTCCATACTGAATAATCATTATATTCTAAATCAGACGAAATATTCCTAAGCACTGATCCATTATCAGTAAATTTCAATATCACCTCAGTCTCATTCATCTCTGTAGCAATAGTAATATATTTATTATGATTATCTGGCTCCGAGTCGAATGCATTAATCGAATTAATAATTAAATTATTAATTATTAGTTCTAATTCGGTATTATCCGCCCAAACCAACGAAATACTATCATCTAAATATAATTCGAATCTTACATCGTGCGACTTCATTTTCTGACCGAGAAGTTTCTCAGCTCTCAATATCACTTGATTAATTGAAGTGGCTTCTGGATTTCTTTCAGACTTACCGCCCTGATAAGTTTGCAACTGCTTCACTAATTCATCAATTTTGCCGGAAGCCTTGGCAATTGTTCTAATAATTTTCAGAACTCTATCAGAAAACACCCCAGGATTCATATCATCCCAAATCAATAACCCATCGACACCAATCCGAATGGCGTTCAATGGCTGATTAATTTCGTGAATCAACCCGGACGCAATCAAACCAATTGAAGCAATTCTAGCGTTCTGTTCAATTAATTTATCGGCATTTAGTCTTTTTCTATCGACATCAAGAGATGCCTTAATTTCTATGTTGTTGAACAACAAGTATTCCGTAAATGAAAGAGGAAAAACATTAAGATCAATGTGCCTTCCCGTTAAAAGCGTTCCCAACTCACGGCTTAACAAATGCGCGTTTGAACCGGATACTATTATTTTGGCTTTTT
>CAZIIZ010000153.1:0-6641 GCA_964539225.1 uncultured Hyphomicrobiales bacterium
CGAGTGCCGCAAAAAAGAGAACGATTATTTCTTGTTTGTGTCCGCAATGATTTGGTCAAATTTAACAATTTCGAATGGCCTGAACCTTTTCACAGAGTGTTAACTGTAAGGGATGCACTTAAAAAGGGAATTTTATACGATTCGGATTGCCCAGAATCTCAAGGGCAGGTTTATCCTGAAAGTAAAAAGGAAATTTTATCCATGATTCCTCCTGGAGGATGTTGGGTTGATCTTCCCGATGATGTACAGCGAGAATACATGCAAAAAAGTTATTTTATGGGTGGTGGTAAAACAGGAATGGCAAGAAGGTTGTCTTACGATAGTCCTAGTTTAACATTGACATGTGCCCCTGCTCAAAAGCAAACCGAGCGTTGTCACCCTGAAGAAACAAGACCTCTCAATATTAGAGAATATGCAAGAATTCAGACATTTCCTGATGAATGGGAATTTGTCGGCTCGATTAGTAGCCAATATAAGCAAATTGGAAATGCTGTACCAGTTAATCTAGCTCATGCTATGGGAAATAAATTAATAGCTTTGCTCAACAATATTGAAAATCGCATTGAAGTGCCGAAAAGTAAAAATATAGAAAATAAGATTATTGAGCAAATAAGTTTGTTTGAGTCTAAAGATATTTACTAGCTAAATACTGATAACAGCTTTTCCATTCAGTCATTAATCAATGGTTCAGACTTTCACTTCGCAGAGGAAAAGATTTAATTTGCTTAAATAAGGCAGAATCATAATAAATTGAAATCTAAATATGGGAAAATATATGCGAATGGATTTATTGAATTTCAAGAACTTATGGAAATTTTCCATATTTGTTTGCATTGCGAAAATATTAATTAGCTGTTTCGCATTAAAGGATTTCAATGCCGCCGAGGATTGGAGCATAGCTCTGAATTTATTGAATCACGGCACTTTCTCGCTCTATGATTCTGTAGCTCCAACTGCAATGAAAACTCCGGTTTATCCCGTGTTCATTTATTCGATAATTGCAGTATTCGGAGCGAGCAAATTAGCGGTAGTGATAGTTCAGCAGTTGCTTTCGGTAATTACTGGTCTATTGCTGTTTCGATTGGCTCGTAATTATTTCACCGAAAAAATTAGTACAATCATAGCCTTAGCATTTCTGCTCCATCCTTCGTATTTCTATTATTCGAACGTGATAGAAGTTACGAATCTATTTGTGCCGCTTGCGATACTAAGTGCTACATTATTTACAGAATTGATTAGAAGCGGAGCTGATAATTCTAATCGGAAATGGATGCTATCGTCTGTAGTATTTGCTCTTACTATTTTATGCCAACCGATAGTAACTCCGATATTTTTTGCGGCATTCATTTATTTACTTTACAAAAAGCAATACAAACGAGTAGCTCAATTCTGTGCGATTAGTTGCTTAGTCTTCAGCCCATGGATAATTCGCAACTATGCAGAATTTAATAAATTTATACCGACCAAAACGCCATTCTGGATGAATATTTATCTCGGATATTTGGACGGCAGCCATGGCAATTCTAAATATGCTGTGATTCCTGATTCTGCATTTAAGCGTATTTCCATGCTATCGGCAAATGGAGTGAATGACGTAGAAATGGAAAAGCAGTATAAGGCAACGGTAACGAAATTAATTTCAGCCAATCCGCAATTATACATAGAGAAAACTCTTTGGCAGGGAATTATATTCTGGACTTATCCGCCGAGATACTTTAGCGATGGCAGCAAATCATTTTTATTAATTCGCAAAATTCCGGTTTATCTGTTGGATATATTATTGATAGTCTCATTATTCTATTGTTATCAGAACAACAAACGGCTATTTGCGATTTCAATAGCCGTGTTATTAATGTTTACTTTGATTTATAGCCTGACCAGCGTTGCTAATGTGCGATACAAATTAGACATCGAATGGTTGCAATTATTATTGCTCGGCTTTGTGTTTCAACGATTGCCCAATAGACTGTCGAAACAATAAGAAAAATTGTAATTCTGAGTTCAAAGAGAAAACTACGTATTCACTAAACGTAAATGACACACATCAATATTGAAAAAAATTTCGTCATGCTTAACGAAGTGAAGAATGACACTGATGCCCTTAGGAACGTTTTTAAAAAGCTTAGTGAAGACAATATGGTCAGTATGACGATTATAATCATTTAACTACTTATGAGACAGCCCCAAACTATGAAGAAAAAATTCCATATCAAAACTTTATCTACGCTCGGCAATACGAATATTAAATTGACAAGCCGACCCACCATTGAGTATAACCCTCAAACGTGGATGCTCGGAAAGCAAATATATCCTTGAAAGATTCCAATACATGATAATTTTTCTGATTGTAGCCTCGTTAATATTTTTAGCACTTAGTAAATTATATATACGTTCCTTATAATTTTTCTCATATTGGAAATAGTTCTTAACGATATTTTGATCATTTTTTACTTTCTTAAAATCTGGAATTTGAAATTTAGATAATTCTAGAAATACATTATTCAAATAACTAAATACAATGTTTTTTGGAAATTCTTTACCATCAACAATAATTGTCTCAGAAACTATCGGTTTCGAATTGATAAGGCTGATTAGTGGATTAGTCATACTTTGAACCCTAATCAAATTATTGGAATATACTTTGGGTATATGAAATTTTACTACAAATCTTCTCGTGTCTTTTCTTGGGGTAATCTCATTAAATTTACCTTCTGTCTCGTTCGGATTTAAAACTACAATAGCATTTGTATCATTTTTAGGACAATTAATAATTGGCTTGCAATATACTGGTTTTATTGATGAAAAATGTTTTGACTGATAATCATAGTTTTTAAGCGAAGCATCAATATCTAAGTCTAAACTATAGTAAGAATAGAATGAAGTAGTATCGGAATTCCTTCCAATTAAAACATTTTTGAAAGGGGAAATTTCCCGTAAATCAATGTTATTCTTACCTAACTCTCTGTTAGTAGGGAATTGGTTAAAATCCCCACATCCAAGATTATATAGCATATAACATGAAATATTTCTAATATTATTCAACTCAAACAGTCTGCGTATATATTCTTTCGACAAAGTAGTATCTTTCAAATCGTCGCTAATATCAGTTACTCCCACATCTACATAAAAAGTCCGTTCAATATATTCATTGGAATTAGTGTCCTTCGGGTTTAATGTAATTGTCTCATCAGGATAATCATTATTATCATAATGAGCTTGCATAAAGAATGTATCAAGCAACCTTCTTTCGGCAGAAAGTTCCTTATTCTGTTTTTGATTATTGCATGACAAAAGCAAAAGCGATATACAAAACGCAAGCGATAATTTGAAGTAATTCATCAGCTCTACCCTATTATTTATTAGCCAATTCAAGGAATTGAAATATATGAAGAAATAATTCCATATTAAAACTTTATCTAAGTTCGGCAATTCGAATATTGAAATCTTCAAATCCGGAACTTTGCCTTCTATAAAAATTTGGATAATAATTACTAATATAATAAACTGATATATTATAATATACACACAGTTTACGATAAATAGTATTATTCTTTTCTCTATAGATACTTAGCAGTTTATCAAGCTTATCTATAAATTTTTGATATTCCACTCTGTCTTTATACTCATTTTTGAGGTTTTTATAGTTCGGCATACCAATTCCTTGAAGTTCAGCATATAAGCCTGATAAGTATAATTCTAAATCTCTTTTTTTGAAATTAATTCCGTCAATTTTTAGTACTTCTGACGTTACTTCGAAATCATTCATAATTCGTAAAATTCTATTGCAGGAAAGAAATCGAATTTTGAATTTCGAATAGATTCTCGGCAATTTCGCAGTTATTTTAAATCTTTTGACTGAACTAATTTCTTGAGGTATATACTTAATAATTGGAAATAAATCTGTTTCTATATTGGAATAATTATCCCAACGGTGTGCTTTATATTCTGGTTGTACTGAATCAATTACATCCTTTATATTATTAAATTTGATAATCGATGAATCAATTGACAAAAATACTTGTTTTTTAAATAATAACTTCCAATTAGTATTAGCACAAATTTTCTCTCCACTTGACATGCTATCTGGAGTTCTTCTATATAATTGAACCATAGGAAAATTTAAATCTTCATAAGTGTTTTCTTGATTATTAAAATTGATTAGGCATTCGATATCGCCAACATTAGACAATTCAAAAAGTTTACGAATTATATCCTTCGACAATACACTATCTTTGAAGTAATCATTCAAATCAGTAACTGCTAAATCTACATAAAAAGTTCGTTCTATATATTCATTGGAATTTGTATCTTTCGGGCTTAATAAAATTGTTTCGTCGGGATAATCATTGTTATCAAAATGAGCTTGCATAAAGAATGTATCAAGCAACCTTCTTTCGGCAGAAAGCTCCTTAGTCTGATTTTGTTTATTGCATGACAATAGCAAGAGCGATATGCAAATGGCAAGCGATAATTTGAAGTAATTCATAATCATTATCTACGCTCGGCAATTCGAATATTGAAGTGACAAGCTGGATCATCATACCATGTAAGTGTTAAATGAGGATACTCCGATAGTAAATATTCTCGAGAAAGTCTTATATACATATATATTTTGTCTAAAACTCTACCTTTGATATTTGAGTTTCTTAATTTAAAAAATAATTTTTTTGTTCTTTCTTCAAATTTGAAATAACTCAAAGCTATATCTTTTTCATTTTTCAAATTCTTAATATCAGGAAGTTGATATTGTGATAATTCATTATAAACTTCATTCAAATAATCATATATAAATTTTTTGGGAAATACAGTCCTATCTATAATAATTTTCTCAGAAATAATTGGTGATGGATTAATCAGACTAAACATTCTATTGGTTCTACTTTGAAATCTAATTAAATTATTGGAATATACTTTGGGTATATGAAATTTTACTACAAATCGTTTTGTGTTCTTTATTGGAGTAATATCATTAAATTTACCTTCAGTTTCGCTCGGGGAAAGAGCTTCAATTGCATTAGAATCATTGTTTGGAAAATTCTTAATTGGGGAACTATACACTGGTTTTATTGATGAAAAATGTTTTGACTGATAATCATAGTTTTTAAGAGATGCATCCACGTCTAAGTTCAATTCACAGTAAGAATAAAATGAAGATTTACGAGATTTTTCCACAATTGAAATATTCTGAAAAGGTGAGAGTTTGCTGATCTTAATTTTATTCTTATGTAATTCGTAGTCTGTAGGGAATTGGTCAAAATTCAAGCATTCATCATTATAATATAGCATATAACATGAGATATTTTCAATATTATTTATCTCAAAAAGTCTGCGAATTCTATCCTGCGACAAAGTTGTGTCTTTCAAGTCTTTACTTACATCACTCACTCCTAAATCAAAATAAAAAGTCCGTTCTATGTATTCATTAGAATTTGTATCTTTCGGGCTTAATAAAATTGTTTCGTCGGGATAATTATCGTTATAATACTGAGCTTGCATAAAGAATGTATCGAGCAATCTTCTTTCAGCAGAAAGCTCCTTATTCTGCTTTTGATTATTGCATGACAATAGCAAAAGCGATATACAAAACGCAAACGATAATTTGAAGTAATTCATAAGCTTTATCCTATTTAAATAATAACCCAATTCAAGGAATTGAAATATATGAAGAAATAAGTGTAATTCAAAGTTAGAAAAGGCAATATCACAAAATACTTTATTTATTTTCCATAATAATAAAAATATTTCTTGTATTTCTAAAATTCTCTTCTTAATTTACGTGTGGCTTAGTAAAAATACTTACTGCGATAGCACTTATTAAGCAAATTATCTATGAAAATTCAGCCGATTATTTCGGCTATGATTATCGTTCTATTTATTGATCGAATTAATGATTATTCTAGAAAATAAAGGGGAAAACTTAATGAGACAACTAATTAACAAAATGAGCAGAAAAATACTGCTATTGCTCGGCATGTTTGCCTTGAGTAGCAATGCTATGTTCGCAGATGAATCTCAACTATTAATGCCGCAACTCAACTCCACACAAACCAACCTATTAATTATCGGATTGTTGATTTGCGTAGCCGGAATGGGATTCGGACTTTTCGAATTTCTACACTTGAGAAAACTAAAAGCCCACAAATCAATGCTCGACGTTGCCGAAATTATCTTCCAAACTGCTAAGACTTACCTAAAGCAGCAAGGTAAATACATAGTAATATTAGAAGTAATTATTTTGTGTTGTATATATTTTCCTGTAAATGGTTTCTTAATCGCGTCTAACATGATAAGTAAGACTTCATCAAAATTAATATCTAATATTGGTTTTAGTTCTGATTTTTCAAAGTGTTCAATTTCTTTAGCGAATTTTTCAGACATAATGATTTTTATTGGTTCGCCTTTACTATCTCTAATATTCGTAAATTTAATTTTGATTGGTGTAGTTATCATTTGCTTCGTTTTTTTATTGAATCTAATTTTATAACAAATAATCATATGTCCGTTATTTAATTCAATGTTTAATACCATCGTGGCTGTTTTTTCTACAACTACTATAGTGGTTACCATTTCATAATTTGTGTCACCAGCTAAGGTTGGACCACAATTTAATTCAATGTAGTATTCATCGATGTCTTGTTCTC
>CAZIIZ010000154.1:0-6636 GCA_964539225.1 uncultured Hyphomicrobiales bacterium
ATATCATAAGCCCAATTATTGCAATTATCAATAAAGCAACCAATCCAATAGAAATAAGTTAAATTGCCTACATTCGTTGCACCACTGTTGCCACGAAAATACAAAAGTATATCACCATTTTGCTTACTAATATCTTTAAGATTAGTAACAATTTTCAAATATTGCTTATATTTGGTTATCTTTAGATCTTCAATTAAAGAATTGTAGAATGAAACCATACTTGAATGATTATTTGTTTCATCGTAAATCCAAATTGTTTTTGCACTCAGGTTAGATACTGAAACCAAAATAAATGCTAATAATAAAACTAAATACTTTTTCATATAAAATCCTTAAATAATATTGTAAAAAATTGTTTTTAAACTACTGTTACGCTACTTGGTTCGCTTACTAAATCGCCTCTTTGAGCCTTAATTCGGAAGTAATTATGCCCTTTGGCAGATGGAAGTTGAGTATCGTAAGTAGTTTTAGATGTAGTGCCGATAATTTTCCATTCGGATTCAAGGCTTATGCTTGTTTCCACTAAGAAAACTGTTCCTTGCGGATTAGAATTACGATTCCATTTGCATAGAGATAAAAAATTGATATTCATAAACCGAAACCTTCCGAAGGTCTAAGAAGCCTTCGGAAGGTTTTCAGATTAGTTACGCTGAACCGTAAAACGATTTCTTCGTACACTCAGAATGACGAGCTTTTAGCTTTTTCAACAATCTGTTAGACGGAAAATAATCTAACTATTTTGTTTTTAGCTTTAATCCTTCGTCCAATAGTTCGTTTACTTTGCCTAAAGATTCAGCTTCGGCATAGAATCTAATCAACGGCTCTGTGCCGGATGCACGAATTAATAACCATCCGCCATCAACAAAGAATTTAAAGCCATCTGTGGTATCAGCACTAATCACTTCGTAGCGTCCTAATTTCTTAGGAGTTTTTTCGCAAGCAGCTAGGATAGAAGTCTTTTGTTGTAGGGTTACTTTTACATCGCGACGCATATATCTGTGCATACCGAATTCGGCATCTAATTCATCGCAGAGGTCTTTTAACGATTTTTTCTCCATAGCCATTACTTCTAATAGCAAGAATGCGTTAAATAGCCCGTCACGCTCAGGAATATGCAAACAAGTGCCGAGTCCGCCTGATTCTTCGCCGCCAATAATTAGTTTCTCTTCGACCATTAATTTGGCAATATATTTAAATCCGACCGGAGTTTTCAATAGCTTAATGCCGTGCTTTTCGCAATACATATCGACCATTGAAGTCAGTGAAACGGTTTTCGCTACAGTGCCGCGTTTTTTTCTTTTTTCGTATAGATATTTTAATAATATCATGAAAATTTTATGTGAATCTACGAAATTGCCTTCGGAATCGACGGCACCGATTCTATCGGCATCACCATCGGTTGCGATACCAATATCATAATTTCCCTTTTTCATGATAGAAATCAATTCGCCTAAACATTCTTGAATCGGTTCAGGATGATCAATTTTGCCAAATCCAGGATTATGAATTTCATGAATTTCATCGACACCTTCTAACAGCATACTAATGGTATTAATACCTGCTCCGTACATTGGGTCGTATAAAATTTTGAAATTTGCGGCTTTAATTTCTTCAACTTTAATTTTCTTTTTAATATTGCGTACGTAAGATTCCTTCGCATTGAACGGGCGAATTCTCTTCATAGCAATGTATTCCTCCATCGTTTTGAAATTATACTTCGGAGCTTTAGCGATTACATATTTCAAATCCTCTTCCAATTGAGCTATTTGCTCGGGCAGGGCAGGACCGCCGAAATCGCCTTTTAATTTATAGCCGTTGTATATTGGAGGATTATGGCTTGCAGTAATCACTACTCCCAATTCTGCTCCCTTTTGCTTAGTATGGTACGACACTTGAGGAGTAGAAGAAATATCATCTGCTAAATGAACTACTACATCTTGCGAAGCTATTATTAAAGCCGCTTCTTCGGCAAATTCTCTACTCATAAAACGAGTGTCATATCCAATCACTACAGCCGGATTTGTGTCATTTTCTCTTTTAACGTATCTTGCAGTTGCCATTGCCACTAATCGCACATTATCGTATGTGAAATCACGAGCAATAATTCCGCGCCATCCGTCAGTACCAAATACTATCATAGTTTTAAGTCAATATATTTGTGGAACAATTATTCTCTAATATAAAATACCATTGTCGCTAACTAACAAATATAAAATAATAATTTTTATTTTACAAATAATTTTTATTAATTTTTGACTTTCATTTGAATAAATAAATAAAAATATCAAATATGATGAAGTTATAAAGCAAATTAGTTAAATGTGGATACAATTTTGATCATATTGTTAAACAAAAAGATGTAATTTATAACCAACCTTGTTTTCTATACCAATCAGCAGTTAGCTTCATTCCGTCCTCTAAACTTATTTTTTGCTCATACCCGAAATCTCTTTTAGCTTTAGCCACGGAAGAAATCCAATATTTTTGAATAAAGTCAACTCCCTTTTCGTAATTAAATACAGGAGGATTTTTCATCAATTTTCCGACAAATCCGCTTAGACCCGCTATTGATAATACTAAAAAATGCGGTATTTTTAAAGGTATATAGAAACTTTTGCCAAGAGCTTTTTTCATCTCAGGCATAATTTCTTCCCAAGTGTAGGGATGCTCTGAGGATAGATTATAAGCTTCCCCAATTGTTTTATCTGATTCAGCTGCATCAATTATCCCACGAGCTAAGTCGTACGAATGTACGATACTGACATATTTTGGTGAGAAACCAATTAAAGTGCCGAGTCCGGAATTTACTGTTTTGAAAATATCTAAAATATCTTCGTCCCTTGGTCCATAGACAGCATGAGGGCGAACAATAGTTATTGGGAACTTTTTCATGTATTTGTTGACTTCTTCTTCGCCTGCTTTTTTGCTTTTGCCGTAACTAGTAATAGGGCGGAGCGGCATATCTTCAGTAATAGGTTTATCGAGAGATTCAGCCGGACCGGAAACAGTTAAACTGCTGCAATGCAGAAATCCATTCAAATTCGGTGCGGCTATTTCTACTGCCCTTAATAAATTAGCAGTCCCGTCTCTTTTGTCTTTTAGAAATGTTTCATAGTCCTTGGCAGCAGTTAATCCAGCAATATGGAAAACATAATCTACTCCGCTCACAGCCGACTTCAGTGCCTCGAAATCAGAAAGTGAGGCTTCCACTAATTCAATGCCTTTATTGACCAACCAGCGTGTGTTACTCGTCTTGCGAATGGTACATCGTACTTCGTAGCCACGTTCCAAAAGGTAATCAACTACTTGGCTTCCAATAAATCCGGTTGCTCCGGTTACTAATGCTTTCATATTAATATTTCTATTATGTGTTTGATTATATCGTATTAAGCTACAAAAATAATCAATCTATCGCAATTATCAATGTTAATATTTGTAATTATTCAAATTTTAATAGTGCCAAATATTGGATGAAATGAGTTCGAGTTCTTTGATTCTGCTTATTGTTTCCAATTCAATAAGTAAATAGACAATATTTCTTTATGCAGGTTGTAAATGACGAAGGAAATTCTGTAGGCTTTTTTATATTCCTCGGTCTGCATAAGTTCATCAAGTTGCTTCGATATTAACTAAATTTCTTCTTCTAACCAATTTAAGTCGTTTATTAGGTTTTTCATTACATTAACGCCGATTGTAGTTTCAAATTTTATTTTTCCGAGCCATGTAATAAATTTCTTACTCCAATTAGTGGTAGATTTCTCTAAATCTTCTAAAAACTTAATACCATAGATGTGCATAATGATTATAATAATAGAGTTCTTCTCTGTTATTATATGAAAATACCCGTTCAGTCATTATAACGATCGGGTATTTTGATTTTAGCGAATTAGCTTCTTATTTGTTTTTGATTACTACATTCTTCACATCCGCAAATACTCTAAATAAATCGCGGAATGAGTAGCCGTAATTTTTAACGAAATAATAAATCCCGGTAATAGCCAAAGCGTAAGAATATACAATGTAAGTTATCGGAATTAATGCCGGATTTTGATTAATACCAACTAATATGAACGAAATCAAAAAGCAAATTACAGAAAATAAAACATATCTAAATAATACTTTCGGTTTTCTCTCGGCTACTATTAGCGAAGTCAATATTAAGAATGGTAAGCCAAGAGCAGCATACGATAATAAATTAAATTGACCGATAGCATTAGCGAATTTCGAACTAAGGAATTTAGTAATCAGATACTCGCTCAAACCGAATTGAAGAACAATAATAATTGCAATAAACGTAAAGAATAATACCGAAATCGCTTTAACTATTATTTCCTTCAGTCCGGCTCTGTCGCCTCGCTCTAAACGTCGTACAGCTGCGGGGTAAATCAATCCTTGTACCGCGGCTAATGTCTCCTCGAATACTCTGAAAAGCGTTTTAGCGGAGAAATAAATACCGGTAGCAGACGTACCAAAAAAGAATGACACTAAATATGAATCCAATTGCTTGGGCAGGGAATGCAAAGCATTGGTGAATAGAAGCGGCATTGAAAAATTCAGTACTTCTTTTAGGGATAATTTGCCCTTCATTGATAATTTTATTTTCTTGTGAGTAAATAACAGAGCAGTTATCGAGCTTAAAATATGTCCGGTGAAGTACATAATTATCATTCGGTCTAAATTTAAGAAGCCGTCTGTCCACTTATAATAAAATGTAAGTAGGGTAATTGGCAGAAATAGCATTAAATTAATAAAGAAGAGTTGGTGCATCTGCGAATGCTTGAACACAAATTTAATACAGTAAGTGCGAACCAAAGTAGCAAGGCAAAACCACGGCAAAATACCAAAAATATAACTTAACTCTTTCACACCGAATATTATACTGAGAGGTTCTTTCATAATAAATATGTACATCGGCAAACCGATAACAATCATTAAATGCAATACCAGCGAGAATACGTTGGCTCTGGAGGCAGTTTTCTCATTCATACCGAATTGAATTATATTTTGAAGTGCGACTGCGTCCGAAACCACGAAAATCCAAGTATGAATACTAATCAACAATGCGAATAAACCAAATTCAGAAGTAGTCATGCGATTCATTTGCAAAATTTGGACTAAGCCGTAGCCAACAAATAATCCTTTATCCGCCATTGACCAAGAAATTTTATCCCAAAAATTTCCAATTTTCATATTTTCACCTTTACATCTTTAACTTTTATCAATAAAATAAAACCTACTACAAAGAAAATTATCAAAGACAAAATTCCTAATCTATAACTATGAGTATATTGCATTGCGATAGCGAAGGCTAATGGTCCCAATAGTGACGAGCCTTTTTCGCTTAATTCATAAATACTGAAATATTCTGCGGCACTTTCCTGCGGAATAATTCGAGAATACATTGAGCGGCTCAATGCCTGGATTCCGCCCATTCCTAAAGCTATTATTGCCGCTAAAATAAAGAATTCTTCTGCTGAATTTAATATGGAATAAGCAAAAACCACTGCAAAAGTCCAAATAACTATTAATAACATTATCGTTGATTTGCTTCCGAATGGTTTAGCGATATATTTGAATAACAAAGCTCCGAGGAATGCCACGAATTGCACCATCAATATAGCCGTTACTAGTATATCGCTCGACAAACCTAATTCTCGTTGTCCGAATTGTGCCGATAGAGTAATCACGGCTTGCACGCCGTCATTATAAAATATAAATGCCAACAGGAAAAGTAAAGCATTCCGTTGATTTTTTAAATCTTTTACAGTATCTTTTAATTTCTTAAAGCTCATCATTAATGGACTTGCCGTAGGCGGAAGCTCTTCTAAACTATGATTCTTTAGCCACAGCATAGGAAATATGGAAAACAATGCCCACCATACTCCGGCTGAAGCCAAACAAACACGAACAGCCATTGTTTCTGGATTAACCGGAAACAGTTTCTCCGCATTCGAAAATATGATTAAATTTATTAGTAGCAAAATCCCGCCGCCGAGATAGCCAATTCCCCAACCAACCGAAGACACTTGGTCTCGCCACTCCGTTTCAGCCAATTCACTGAGAAATGAGTTATATACTACCATCGACGCACCAAAAAATACATTAGCTATGATAAACATCGCACCGCCGAATAGATAATTGCTGCCTTCCAAATTAAATAAAGCAATTGTAGCCGCAGCTCCCAACAAAGTAAATACGCCCAATAGTTGTTTCTTGATATTTAATTGATCTGCTATCGCACCAATAAAAGGTAAAATTAGTAATTGCAGAAACACAGACAGCGAAATCAAGTATGGATAATACGATTCACTAAATATTTTAATCCCAAGCGGAAAGATATTGCCTCCGGCATCCGCCGCAGTTGCTGCAATTTTCGACAAATAGGGTCCAATGAACACGGTAACTACCGTAGTAGAGAATGCAGAGTTTGCCCAATCATAAATATACCAGCCCAAACGCTCTCTTTTAGTACTTTTCGATATTTCGCTCATAAAATCCCGTCTCAATCGTCTAATATATCTAAGAAAATTCCAAGAATACAAATTTAAAAAATAATAAGGTAATATAATGGAAAATAAAGCAAAGATTGAACAAATTAATCTTGCCGACAGAGCAATTCGAGTAATATCTGAAGAT
>CAZIIZ010000155.1:0-6613 GCA_964539225.1 uncultured Hyphomicrobiales bacterium
GGCAACAGTATTGTAAAGACGGGTCAATAATTTGGGTCGAGATTACTACTACCTTCATTCTTAATAATGAAGGAACCGGAGTCGATATAATTGGAGTATCTCGAAATATAGAAGCTCGAAAAAATAGCGAATTTGTAATCAACGAAAAGACCAAAGAGTTAGAAGCCATCAATGCCACAAAGGATAAATTTTTCTCTATCATTGCCCACGATTTAAGAGGTCCATTCGCAGGATTTTTAACGCTTACGAAAATGTTTGCTGAAGAATCCGGACATTTTACCGAAGCAGAGAGAATCTCTCTAAGTTCGAAGATGCACAAATCAGCCGATAATTTATATAAATTATTAGAAAATTTATTGCAGTGGGCAAGAATGCAGCGAGGAGTGGTCGAATTCAAACCGGAAGTTTGTATATTCATATATATCATCGATAAAATTATGGAAATATTGACTGACCAAGCCCAACATAAACATATTGAGATAATCAATAATGTGCCGGTGGATACTTTACTATTAGCCGACTTAGCAATGACCGAAACTATACTTCGTAATTTATTAGCAAATGCTATAAAATTTACTCCTAAAGGCGGAATAATTGAAATCGGTGTGCTAAATCCGGACGAAGATCCATGCGTTACTATATTCATTAAAGATTCTGGAATCGGGATGAAGCAAGATATACTTTCAAAATTATTCAGAATTGACCAAAAAGTATCACGCCCAGGTACAGAAGGCGAAGCCTCAACTGGATTAGGATTGTTACTTTGCAAAGAATTCGTGGAAAAACACGAAGGTAAGATTTGGGTAGAAAGCGAAGAAGGCAAAGGAAGTACATTCTTCTTCTGCTTGCCAAGGGCATAATTATTTAATGTGAGAATTGATAAAATCAATTTCAAATTTCTAAAAGTCTGTTGAAAATGTATAAATTGCGGCATGGTCATTCTGAGGTCAATATAAATGACATGGTACGGTCTTGAATTTAATTAAGAAAATATCTTAGTAGCTTTTACGTCGAAGTCGAATTGATTAAAATTGAATATATAAAGCGATAAAAAATATGATAAGTTATTTGTGGACGGTATTAAGAGCGGGTTTATCTACACTCTTTTACAGCATCTATACCGTATTTAAAGGGCGTGGTGGTAATTCCGATGCCTATCATTTGTATGCCGTAGAATGGGGCAAACAAATGGTACGTATTATGGATATTGATTTGGAAGTTACTGGTAAAGAATATTTGACCAAAGGCGAAAATTACGTTTACGTAGCCAATCATAGCAGTTTGCTTGATATTCCGGTTTTGATTTATGGTTTAGACGATAATGTAAGAATTATATATAAAAAAGAATTAGAAAAAATTCCGATTTTCGGCTGGGGAATGAAGCAATCTCCGTTTATACCCGTTTCTCGTGGAGATGGTGCCGGCTCGATGAAGTCGCTAAATGATGCTATTGCTACGATGAAGGAAAATAAAAGTATATTGATTTATCCCGAAGGCACTCGTTCGTTAGACGGAAAATTGGGAGAATTCAAACGCGGAGCTTTTGTATTAGCTGAAAAAGCCGGCAAAAAAATTGTACCAGTTACAGTCGTCGGTACTAATAAAGTATTAGCTAAAGGGGCAACTAAAGCTGAGAAAGGCGTAAAAGTTCGCATTCTTATTTCTCCACCGATGGATTTACCCGAAGAACGCCATAAACGAGCGATGATGGCGTATATAGATACTATTCGTTCAATAATTTTAGACAATTTATCTAAGTATTCGAAATAATCAGATGTTCAATTCGGCTATCATAATTTGTGCAATCAATTTTACTCATAAGATATGAGTTATTTATTGCTTGCTATTTCGATTATTTTCAATGCCGGCTCTGGTATCTTTTTGAAATACTCAGTAATGCCGCCACTTAGTGGAGAATTTAAAGGTAAATTATTAATGGCAGCCGGATACGTTTGCGGGGCAATTAGTGCGTTACTATATACAAAATCATTATCCGATATTCACTTGGGTACAGCTGCAACGATTAGTGCAGGAATGGTGATACTCGTCTCTAATATAGCCGGAGTAATGCTATTCCAAGAAAGTTTTAGTATTACTAAAATATTCGGTGCAGTATTAGTGTGCATCGGGATATATTTGGTTTTAAGATAAATACGGAGAAATTATGAACTTCGACGAAAAAGCAAAATTGTGGGACTCTGACCCAAGCAAAATTGAAAGAGCAGAAATTGCAGCAGAAGCGATTCGCTCGTTGATTAGTGATAATCCTAGCTCGAAAGCATCTATAAATAAGGCATTAGAATTTGGGGCTGGCACTGGTCGCCTGAGTCTGTGTTTATCCGATAAAATTTTTCAAATCACTCTATGCGATACTTCCGCCGGAATGTTAGAAATAGCAAAGCAAAATATAACTGATCAAAATGCCGAAAATATTGATGTAAAATTATTGATCCCGGATAGTTATAATTATCCGAGTCAATTCTCTGGTAAAAAATTCGATTTGATCTATTCAATGCTAGCTGTGCATCATATCGTGGATTTGATTCAATTTTTTAGTAATATCAGCCAATTGCAGGATCCCGGAGGATTAATTGCGATTATTGATTTAGAGAAAGAAGACGGTTCGTTTCACGATAACAATCCTGAATTCGATGGACATTCCGGATTTGAACGTAGCCATTTAAGCCAAATCCTTTTCTCCAATCATTATTCTGAAATTGAATACAAAGTGATTCATATTATTGAAAAAAATAATACACAATACCCGATATTTATGCAAGCATTTCGCAAGATATAACCTATTGGAATATATTATAATCGTTGCAAAATTCACGAATTTTTTTAATCCTTCATTCCTTTTATGTTGTAAATCGAAACATTTATGGGTTAGCTATATTGAATAGTAAGACGATTATTTCACTTCGTTCCTAATGACACAGATGCTATTGAGAACGTTTTTTTTAAAGCTAAGTAAAAACAATATCGTCATACTGAGGTCTCAAAGAAAACTTTGTTTTAGTTAAAACGTAGTTTTCTTTTTGACATCAGAATAGCAAAATCACAAATGATACATTTTCAACACACTGTTAGAATAAAACAAAAAAAAACTCGTTTCGACCGAAATCAAAACGAGTTTTATACTATTTTAAGCTGACAAACTATTTGCTGATACAATCTACAGGGCAAACAGTCGCACATTGTGGTTCATCGTAATGTCCAACACATTCAACGCATAACGCTGGATCTATATTTGATTGATCATCGCCGGCTGAAATTGCATTTACCGGGCATTCTGCTTCGCATGCACCGCAATTGATGCAATCGTCTGAAATCTTTAGTGCCATTTTGGTTTCCTTTTATTTGATTATTAAAGTAAACTGTTCTAAAAAACAATTATTTTATGTATTCAAAACTAACACTTTTTTTGCTCAAAGCAAAGAACTTTTTTTTCTTGTTCAAATAAGTTTTCCCAATTAATATCCGGAGCTAAAAATTGACTATCCATGTGAGTGGATAAACTTGGCTGCGGAGCATATAAGCTGTGCTGTTTGCCAAATATTAATTTTAACGGTGTGTATATCCATGCCTTTGCCAAAATTTTAAACAAAGCGAAATTCGTAAATAAGTATTTAGGATATATTAATGGATTAAATAACTTCTTTTTGGTCAGAGCTAACCATAAACTGCCATCGTAATTTTTACGAGTATAAGTCTCAAAGACTGAATATGTACGGCGTAATATTTCTTTTTTGGTGAAAAAAGTCATACAAGTGCTGCCTTCGCTTCGCCAATTAATATCATCACTAAATTTAATATTGGTTTTAGGATATTGATGCAAATCCAAATTATAATAATCTAAATGGTCATAAGGAGTAATAAAATCTGGGTTATGCTGGGAGTTCGCAAAGTTCAGCATTGCATTAAACGCATTTGGTCTATAGAAATAATCATCTTCAGCGAAATAAATATTCTCGGAGAAGTCTTGATTCAGTAATATTTCCATTTGCTTACCGAAAGTGCCGGGATTGCCGATACCGGGAGTATCAATTAATTCGGTATCGTCTTTTAAATACTTTTTGAACATTGCGTGATATTCAGGCGGACAATTGTCGAGTATCACCCAAACTTTATAATCTATATCTTTGAGTGCATTTGCGAAAGAGCTTAGACATAATTCCGATAATTTCAGTTTATCGTCAGAGAATATTGGTGGCACTTTCGAGATTTTTGGATATATTCTGTACGCTATTGCAATTTTATTATTTTTTAAATTCATATTTTATTGTCGTTTATCGACATAATTGTCGAATGTTGAATAATATTTCCTAAGATAAATATAGCAAACTATCAATAGATTCATTCAATTAAGCAGTTTTGGACTATTAACAGCTTGTCTAAATGGCAAGAAAACTAGTCTTTTTGAGTTCGGAATGACAATACTGCATTTATAGATTGTCAATGGACTGTTAATACAGTTAAAAACGCCTTAAATATAAAGGAATTCAAATATAATATATTTTTGGCACAAACATTGAAGTAATTTATTAGAATATATTGTTCAGATTATGTTTGGCTGATAAATTATGATTGCTCCTGAAAATAAATATAAAATTTTAATAGTTGATGACGAAGAAGCACAGCGTGAATCAATAGCCGGATTTATTAGGAAAAAAGGCTTCGAAGTGTTTACAGCCGAATCGGTGGACGCAGCTATGCGAATCGTCAGCTCTAGTGATCCTGATTTAATTATAAGCGATTATAATATGCCGGACAAAAATGGTGCTGATTTGTTGTTATTATTGAAATCGGTTAATCCATTAATCCCTGTTGTATTGGTTACTGCTTATGGTACTATTGAGAATGCCGTCGAGCTGATGAAAAATGGTGCTTTTGATTATTTACAGAAGCCGATTGAATTGAAAGATTTGATGCTTGTAATTGAGAAGGCACGTCGGCACTCATATTTAGTATCAGAAAATTTAGAATTAAAGAAAAAGTTAAACGAAAAATATAGCTTCGATTCAATTGTGTCGAATAGTCCTGAAATGGAGAGTGCTATCAATACTGCTGTTCGAGTGGCTAAGTCCAAAGCAAGTGTACTTATTCGGGGCGAAAGCGGCACTGGTAAGGAATTAATTGCCAAGGCTATACATTATTCAAGCGATAGGGCAGACAAGCCGTTTATAGTGATTAATTGTGCTGCTATGCCGGATACATTATTCGAAAGCGAACTCTTCGGACACGAAAAAGGAGCTTTTACCGGTGCTGATAAAGCGAGACCCGGTAAATTCGAGCAAGCAGACGGCGGTACTTTATTTATTGATGAGGTGGGCGATATACCGCCTCAAGTGCAAGTGAAACTGCTTCGTGCTGTACAATTTGGTGAAGTTCAAAGATTAGGGGCGAAAAGCCCGCAAATTGTGAATGTTCGCATTGTAACGGCGACTAATCGTAACTTAGAGGATATGATTGCTTCCGGCGAGTTCCGTGAGGATTTGTTTTATCGCTTCAATGTAATTACTATCACATTGCCTCCATTGCGAACTCGTAAAAGCGATATACCATTTATCGTAGATTTCTTTATCAAGAAGTATGCGGATTACAATGGCAAGCAAATTAGCGGCATTTCGAAGGAAGCACTAAATTCTTTGATGAAATATAATTTTCCGGGCAACGTCCGTGAATTAGAAAATATTATACATCGTGCAGTAGTTTTGACTCGTTATCATCAAATTACTAGCGAGGATATTCCTGAGCAAATACTTTGCGGCGAAACTAAATGTAGCGAAAAATATAATGATTTAAGCGTAGGCGATCTGAATGAAGAAGTTGACAGATTAGAATCTGCAATGATAGCGAAAGCACTATCTACTGCCGGAGGCAATCAAGTGAAAGCAGCGGGACTTTTGAATATTTCAGAGAGAACTCTGCGTTACAAAATGCAGCGATTAAGTTTAAAATAACCTTGATATTACACCTTAACATGAAAAAATAAATTATGAAAACTATATACAAAAAAATATTTTTAATATCATTAGTAGTTGCTATACTATTTTGTATTGATGAACTTCAATGCAATCAGAATGATATTAAAATAACATCAAATAGTCAAACTATAAGAAAAATTCAGGATACTAGTAAGGTTAAGTCAAAAGGAAAAGTAAAAGTCAAGGGCAAATACCAAGCTAATGATAAGAAAAAATGCGGTCATTTCGTTGATAGAGACGGCGATGGTATCAATGATAATAAATGCTCAGGCATGGGGATTCGCAGGCAAAAGAAGCATGGCGAGGTAATCAAGAATGATTCACTAGCCCCAGTTCCAAAAGCCAAAACCAGAAAATAACTGCATACTTGCTGATTATATTTAAAAAAGTCGGTATTAAGAAATAGTTCTTAATGCCGACTTTTAAATTATTAATCCAAATAATTGGAATTATTTCTGAATACTTCCGATAAAGGCTTCCACTTCAGGCACTCCGCCTTGGAATATTAAATAGCCGTTACTTGGTTCGCGTTCGGTGATTTCGCCGTTGATTGGAGTAAGCATTAATCGTTTAACTTCTTCCAAATCTTCAGTTTGACCCAAAGCCCAACCTAATTTCATATAGGC
>CAZIIZ010000156.1:0-6575 GCA_964539225.1 uncultured Hyphomicrobiales bacterium
CAATTATTTGTATTAGAAGAGGGAGTCGAGAAAAAGATAATCTCTATAAAAAAGATTTCAACTTCAGAGCGAGTTCCGGTAGATTTTATATTTGTGTTGGATAAAACCGGCACTATGCAAAAGTATATGGACGCAGTTCAAGAGAATATAGTAAAATTCTCAAACTCTTTGCTTTCGCGTGGAATAGATTTTAAGCTCGGCTTAGTGCTTTATTCGGATGTCGTTGAGCAAGTATTCCAACCAACTGATAATGTTTATACGTTTATTAATTGGATAAAATCAGTAAAAGCTAATGGCGGTAATGACGAAAAAGAAAACACTTTAGAGGCATTAAAATTTGCTACTAAAATTAATTTTAGACGTGCAGCTAATAAAGTCGCTGTGTTAATTACTGATGCACCATATCATCAAAAGGGCGAAAATGGCGACGGAGTAACAGATCAAACTACTACTTCGCTTACTAAACTGCTTGATAAGAACGAAGTCAGAACTTTCGCAATTGTTCCTCCTAAATTAAAAGAATACACATACATTGCCGAGGGAACTCGCGGTAAAGTATTTGATATTGATTTCCCATTCTCTACAATTCTGAATAATTTCTCTACACAATTGACAAATCTTTATGCGTTGAAATATTTAACCGGTATGCCAGCTATACCTGATTCGTTAAACATATCTATATTAAATGATAAACGCGAAGAATTAATCAATAAGACCGTTGCTATTGTAGAAATTGGTAGAAAGATGATTATAAAAAACTTGCTATATAAAACAGGTCTTGCTATATTAGCCGACAGTATCCCTGAGCTTGATATTTTACTTGAGTATATGAATAACAAACCAACAGTACAAATCTTAATTGAAGGACATACCGATGCAGTTGGTAGTAATATAACTAATGATAGATTATCATTGCAAAGAGCTGAAAGTGTTAAAGAATATCTAATGCGAAAAGGTATTAAAGAAAATAGAATTAAGACTACAGGATATGGCAAAAGAAAACCAATAGCAAGCAATGATACTGAATTTGGTAGAAGTTTAAATCGGCGAACAGAAGTAATAATAATTGCTAAATAACTCAATAAAAGAAATTAGTTTATCGTCAATGTAATTTTTAGAATAACTAACGAGAATAATATGAAATACTTTTATTTCTTAGCCGCAATGGCTGTACTGAACTTTGGATTGCTTACTGATGCTTTTGCTCAGCAAGACACTACTTCGATGAATGACGACGACTTACTGAAAGGATTTGAGTATGAGCAGGTGCATAGCGATACGCCATCAAAATATTATCAGGTAATTGGGCTTGGATATACAGGCACTATGTTCTTTAATAAAGTAGATGATTTTAATAAAATACTTTCAACTAATTTTGAAATGTCCGAACTTAAAATGCCGTTATTTATGAATGGTATAGGGGCTTATTTAGCCTTAGACCCAACAAAGAATTTCTGTTTGGGATTTAATTATTCCTCCGGGTATCAGAAAATCGAAAAAGCTTTGGCTGGGGATTTAGCTAATTATTCTAGATTTATGAATTACAGAGTATCGTTTACAAATTTCGAATTAGATTATGCAATTATGCCGTTTAGAGATTTTGCAATTTTAATCGGTTCATCAATTGGTTTGTCGAATATTAAAATTGAAAATTTCCAAGGTAAAACTGAATATGATTTTAACCAGTTCTTGACCAATAACGATGAGAAAACTAAATATCAAAAGATAGACGGTAGTTTCTATTACGTTGAGCCTCATTTAGCAGTAGAATACAAACTTTCGTCGTATGTAATGATTAAAGCTTCAGGCGGGTATTCATTCTCATTCTCTCCTTCATGGGAAATTAACGGAGAATCAGTAGTTAACAATGTGCCAACCACATTGAAGCCCGAAGGTATGGTCGTACAGGCAGGAATTTATCTCGGAATATTTGATTTTTAAAAAATATCAAAATATTCAAAATAAAGCATTGACATTATCAGAATAATTCGTATATTTGTATTCCTAAAATTGTTAACGCAATTGCGGAATTAACAATAAAGGGCCTGTAGCTCAGTCGGTTAGAGCAACGGACTCATAATCCGTTGGTCGTGGGTTCAAGTCCCTCCGGGCCCACTGAGAAAATATAAAAAGCCTTGGCTAATTTTAGCTAAGGCTTTTTTATTTTTGTTCAAATATTAACAATTTTCTATTCCAATTTTTTTATTCAAAATAAATTCAATAAGTTTGAAATCTGATAGTAATAACAATTATAAATTCAGAGAGTTGCAAATGAGTTCGGAAATAGGTTCAGAACAAAAAAATACAAAGTATATTTTCTTTACCGGTGGAGTACTATCTTCGTTAGGCAAAGGAATTTCAGCTTCATCGCTTGGCTTGCTTCTAAAACAACGCGGATACTCCGTAACCTTATTGAAATTTGACCCTTATATTAATGTAGATCCCGGTACTATGAGTCCGCTCCAGCATGGAGAGGTTTATGTTACAGATGACGGTACAGAGACCGATTTAGATTTGGGGCATTATGAAAGATTTATTGCTACGTCTTTGTCTAAAAAAAATAATACGACTACCGGTCAGGTATATGAAACAGTAATCAAGAAGGAAAGAAACGGTCAGTATTTAGGCAAAACTGTGCAAGTAATTCCGCATATTACTGACGAAATCAAACGCAGAATGATGGCATATCACGGAGAAGTTGACTTCGCAATTATTGAAGTCGGCGGTACTGTCGGCGATATTGAGTCATTGCCGTTTTTAGAAACTGCTCGTCAGATGACTTACGCATTGGGTTCGAAAAGAGTTTTGAATATATTGCTTACTTATGTGCCATATATTAAAGCTGCCGGAGAACTAAAAACCAAACCAACCCAACATTCAGTTAAAGCATTGATGGAATACGGTATAAAACCTGATATCTTGATTTGTCGTTCCGATAAAAAAATTCCAAAAGAAGAAAAAACAAAAATAGCTCTATTCTGCAATGTAGAAGAAAATTCTGTAATTGAAGGATTAGACGTAGAGCATACAATTTATGAAGTGCCATTGCATTACGCAAAGTCCAAGTTAGACGAAATAGTATTAAATAAATTCAATATGGATTTGAATACTTTAGAAATCAATACTTGGAAGAACTTCGTACAAAGAATTAAATCTCCAAAACATGAAGTAACAGTTGCTTTAATCGGCAAATACACAAAATACAGAGATTCGTACAAGTCGATATTAGAAGCATTTATCCATTCCGGTTCGATAAATAATACCAGAGTAAACGTAGAACTAATTAATTCTGAGGAAATTACTCCTGAGAATGTTGGAGAACTATTAGCCGGTATCGAAGGTATTTTGGTTGGTCCTGGATTCGGTAATCGTGGTATCGAAGGTAAAGTTACTGCGATTAAATATGTTCGCGAAAACAAGATCCCATATTTCGGGATTTGTCTCGGTATGCAAACTGCTGTAATTGAATACGCTAGGAATGTGTGCGGTTTAGAAAATGCAAATTCAGGTGAATTCGATAAATTAGGCGAAAATTTAGTGATTGATTTGATGGAAGAGCAAAGACATATCAAAGCCAAAGGTGGCACTCAGAGACTTGGCTCTTATCCATGTGTACTCAAAAAAGGTACTGTTGCTAATAAAGCGTACGGTACTTCAGAAATTAACGAGCGTCATCGCCATAGGTACGAGCTTAATAATAAGTACAGACAATTATTAGAAGAAAATGGATTGATAATGAGCGGAATGTCGCCAGACGGACAATTAGTAGAAATGATTGAATTAAAAGATCATCCTTGGTTCGTAGGCTGTCAATTCCATCCGGAATTGAAATCTAGAGCCGTTACCGGTCATCCTTTATTTATTGATTTCATCAAGACAATTTTGAAGTTAAAAAAAGAAAAATATCCGGACGAAACAGAATCATCCGACAAAGTTTAATTATCAACAATTCAATTGAATAATGAAATTGTTGGTAATTGCATAGTGTCTCGAAATATTTTTGATAGATTGTTACGACGAAAATTCGTAATTTAGCGTTTAGTATTATAAATTAAATAGATATAGATAAATGAGAGCAGTAATTCCAGTAGCCGGAGTCGGCACGAGACTTAGGCCACATACTTATACTTTGCCCAAAGTGTTGCTCAATGTTGGCGGTAAGCCGATACTTGGGCATATATTAGACGAAATAATCAAACAAGGGATTACCAAAGTTACGATTATCACCGGCTATATGGGCAAGTTGATTCAAGAATACGTAAATTCTAAATATGATATTGATGTTGATTTCGTATCGCAGAAAGAAAGCCTCGGACTCGGTCACGCAATTTGGGTAGGCAATCACACTTATGGCGACGAACCCTTGTTGATAGTATTGGGCGACACAATATTTGATGTAAATTTGCATGATATTATGAATTCTGAATATAGCACAATTGGTGTAAAAGATGTTGAAGATCCGCGTCGGTTCGGAGTAGTTCAGACCGATGAGAATGGATTTATCAACAATTTCGTTGAAAAGCCGGAGAACTATGTTTCGAATTCGGCAATTGTAGGAATTTATTACATAAAAAATTCAGGATTATTAAAAGAATCATTGAACGAATTGATTAGTAAAGATATTCGTACTCGCAATGAATACCAATTGACTGACGCTTTGTTTATGATGATGAGTAAAGGCGAAAAGTTTAAGCCATTCCAAGTAGATGGCTGGTACGACTGCGGTAAACCTGAGACTTTGCTTACCACTAATGAATATTTATTGAGTAGAGCTGATTCTATAACTGAGTTGAAGGATTCGGTTATTATTCCGCCTGTATATATAGACCCGACAGCAACTATTGAGAATGCAATTATCGGACCTTATGCTACAGTCGCCGAAGGAGCTACAGTTAAAGATAGTATCGTTAGAAACACTATTATTAGTGATGGTGCGTTTGTATGCACGTCGATATTAGAGAATTCAATCATTGGAAACAATGCTATGGTGCGAGGACATTTCAATTCATTAAATGTCGGAAACTCAAGCGAAGTAGAACATTAATTGTTTCTTAAATTAAGATATTTGAACTGATGATAAGTTGATTCGATAAATCGAATCAGAATATTTATATGAAATAAGTCTAAATAAATAGAAGGAAAAAGCACAATGGACAAAAAAAGATCATATCTCTTCACTTCGGAGTCTGTATCCGAAGGACATCCCGATAAAGTATGCGACCAAGTGTCGGACGCTGTGTTAGACGCTATGCTTAAAGACGACCCAATGAGCCGAGTAGCTTGCGAATGCTATGCTACTACTGGTATGATAGTTGTCGGAGGCGAAATCACCACTAATACTTATGTGGACTTGCAAGCATTAGTACGCGGAGTAATTGCAGACATCGGCTATACAGATGCTAATTATAGATTCGATTCCCTATCGTGTGCAGTGATAAACGTAATCAATCATCAGTCGCCAGATATTGCTATGGGCGTGGACACAGGCGGAGCCGGCGATCAAGGTATGATGTTTGGATATGCTTGCGATGAAACAGACGAGTATATGCCTGCACCAATTACTTATTCACACAACTTGATGAAAAAATTAGCTGAAGTACGCAAATCAGTCGAAAAGAAAATGTCGTACCTACGTCCGGATTCGAAATCGCAAGTTACTATCGAATACGACGAAGAAACAAATGAAATGCTACGCATTGATACAATAGTTATCTCTACTCAGCATGATCCCGGCGTTAGCCAAGATAAAATTAAAGCCGACGTAATCAAATACGTAATTGAGCCTATTATCCCGGCTAACTTAATCGATAAAGATACTAAGATTTTCGTGAATCCTACCGGTAGCTTTATCATCGGTGGACCTCATGGAGATACCGGATTGACAGGAAGAAAAATCATCGTGGACACTTATGGCGGACGTGCTTCTCACGGCGGCGGTGCATTCAGCGGTAAAGATGCTACAAAGGTAGATCGTTCGGCTGCTTATGCGGCTCGTCATTTAGCGAAAAATATCGTTACTGCCGGAATTTCTAAGGAATGTACTATTCAGTTATCTTACGCTATCGGCGTAGCTCAACCCGTGTCAATTAACGTAAAATTAGCAGCAAAAGATAAATCTAAAGAATACGAATTAGCTAAATTTATCAAAGACAGTATAGACTTAACTCCGAAAGGCATCATCGAAAGATTAGACCTCAGAAAACCGATTTTCAGAGCCACTGCGGCTTACGGACACTTCGGCAGACCAGAATTCCCTTGGGAACAGTTGGACTTGGTAGAGACCTTTAAAAAGGCTATATAAGATAATAATTTGAGTGATACATATAATGCATCCCTTCCTTTAAATTGATAAGGGAAGGGATGTTTGATTTTATATATGAATTATTCACTCGATAGCTTTCAGAAGCCGGATAAAAGATGGAAAATCACAAACCTTCGGAAGGTAGTACTGAATATTCACCTTCCGAAGGCTTCTTAGTTCTTCGGAAGGTTTTGACGAAAATACTACTCAACTATTATTTTACAATACTTCACTCGATTAATACCGAATTGTACTGTTACGATATAAGTTCCGC
>CAZIIZ010000157.1:0-6569 GCA_964539225.1 uncultured Hyphomicrobiales bacterium
ATCCGTCAGGTAAACTTTCCCAACGAGTTGAATCACGTATTTGCAAAATATTTGTTCCATCAGCAGATTCAGTAAAATCACAATTTTTAGTAGCCCATATTTGATTTCCTATTTTAACTGACTCAATTTTATGCGGAATCACGCTAAACTTAAAGAATTTGTATGTTTGATAATCCTCAACACTAATTTTTCCACTCTTGGCTTTTGGAGGAACAATAAATCTAATTTGGTTATCCGACCATATTAGTACATTGTTAATATTTATATCATTGATGGCTACCTGGATATTCGAACTTCCTTGAGATGCACCAAAGCCTTCGCCAAGAATTGAAACCGTATCTCCAACTAAAGCAGAAAGTGGTTCAATTCTGTAAATATTTAACTTTACCGGAGCTTCCTTTATGCAGCGAACGGACATACCAGTCTGCCAGCGTTGTCCCTCCCACATAATTGTTCCGCTTGCGATTGGAATGGCAAAACAAGCAGTAGTATGTTCTTTCTCATACAAACGTTTCTTAGTATGATAGAATGAACGTAAATTGTAAAACTCTCCATAGCCATAACTATATCGTACTCCCGAACAAGGAGCAGAAAATCCTAAACTATCTTTGGGGATTAAATTCTGCAATTCAGGCAAAACGGATTGCCATGTAATTGTATCGCATAAATTACTCACATTAGCACCTGTAGAACTATACAATTCTCTCCATTGATCTTCTCCTGCGACCATCCAGCCTTCGGGAGCTAAACCTCGTGGATCGGATACTGCATAAAAATTATATAGCTTCCCAAATTTCTCACCATTTGTGCTATCATTATTCAAATAACACCAAGCTCCAGAAGTAGCATTTGCCCATTCACCCGGATCTTTAATTTCTGGTATTGGGTCGCCATTCCGATAGTGATCTACGTTCAAGTTCTTCTTCATCCATACTTGATTGCCGATAGTTACGGATTCCAAATCAGAATTATCATAATATCGCATCGAATCTATTCGCATCAGCGGGATATTTACAGTATCAGCAAAGCTTATTATGCTCAAGAAACCAGAATTTAATTTTAATAGGAAATAATCCTTCACCATAAATGAGCGATTGAATTCCGGCACTGAACTATAAATCTGCAATTTAGTATAATCAGAACTCATCGTCATTACCATTTCTTCAATATCATCAATGGCGTATTCCTTAACTGTACCATCGTGTTTATGGAAAAGTACTTTGGGGGCATTTTGAGCTTCTGCGAGTTCCGCAGTCAATAACATAAGTATAGTAAATATTATATATTTCATCTGATTATTCTCAATTATTTATCATTATTGATTTAGAAAGGCTTATTCCGCAAGAAGTTAGCTCGTAATAATACATTCCATTAGGTACTTTATTGCCATCAGCATCTCGGCAATTCCAATCAAATTGATTCAAACCTACCGAACCTTCAATATTCTCTCGATTGAGAATCAGCTTGCCATTGATATTGTAGATTTTAATGCTGAAAGTATTTGCTTGATTAACATAGTACAAAATTGAAGTGTTGCCGATAGCGGGATTGGGGGCATTACCACGTAGCTCAAATTGAGCGAATGGGTACTTATCAGTCTCAACTTTTGAAACATTTGCAAATTCTATACGCTTAATATCCTTTGCTGAAAGCGTGTCGGAATTTCCATTCTTTAATTTAACCACTATCCCATAGTCAGCAAATAAGAATTGACTACACAGCAGAGAAATTGTAGCAATAATGACAAACTTTTTCATACTTTACCTCAGTATAATATAAATATTGATAATAATCATTTATAATTATCCAAAACTACGAATATTCTCTTATAATTCAAAGGAATAAATTGTAAAAATGAATCAGCTAATGAACTTCGTAATGTAAAAGTAATTCAACAGATACAGATTCTTTCATTAGCTATGCTGAATCGTAAGAACGATTTTGCTCGAAGACTCACAAAACCGGAATGATAGTATTTATGGGTATTACCAAAGCTGTGTATAATCGTTAGGTTTTGAATTGGATATTTTGATATATTTAGAAATTCTTTTCACTCCGATTCGTCAATACCAACTCGTGAATAATATAATCTTTTAAGTGTAAATGGTAAGTTAATGAAAAATATAATAAATGATAGTGTTTTAAATTTGGATTCTATAGACACTATTCCTTTTTTCGACGCTAATGGTAACACCTTTATTAGCGAAGGTGAACGTCTCGAAATGATTAAGCAAGTTGAACAAAAGTACGAAGAAATATTTGATATCTTGAGAATTTCTCGAGAAGATCCTAATTCTACTCAAACTCCTTATCGTATAGCCAAAATGTTTGTAAATGAACTTCTAATTGGACGATTCAGCGAACCGCCGCAAAACACAGTATTCCCTAATCGTAAAAATGTTGACGAATTAATAATCAGTAAAGGGATTACAGTGATGAGCGTTTGTTCGCATCATTGGCAACCAATTAATGGTAGCTGTGCCATTGGATATATTCCGGACAAACACGTGCTTGGATTGTCCAAATTAAGCCGTGTAGTTGATTGGTTCGCTCGTAGAGGACAGATTCAAGAGGAATTAGGCGAACAAATTGCCGATTACTTAGAGGAACTAATCAAGCCTAAAGCTTTGGGAGTAGTCATCCGAGCTAAACACTATTGCATGATTGCTCGTGGGGTAAAAGGCTCTGAATCAAGATCCCAAATGGTAACATCGGTGATGAGAGGATATTTACGTTCGAATGATAAGCTACGAAATGAATTTATGAAATTAATTTCGGATAGATAGGCAATGACTGAGAAAATATTTCCCAACTTCGATTATGAAAACGAATATTGGCAGCAATATCCAATTATTGCAGGTTTAGACGAAGCCGGACGAGGTCCGTTAGCAGGACCAGTAGTGGCAGCGGCAGTAATTTTACCGAATATTGATTTATCTTATCTTGGAATCAATGACTCGAAGAAATTAAGCGAAGCCAAAAGGGAAAATGTTTTCGATAAAATAATTAATATTGCTATCGACTATGGAATTGGAGTCGTTGGGGTAGAGGATATTGACCGAATTAATATCTTGCAAGCGACTCAAAAAGCATTCAAATTAGCAATTGAAAATATGAAGACGAAACCGGATTTTCTACTAATAGACGGAAATTATTATAGAAATGAAGGCTACGAATTCAAATGTATAGTCAAAGGTGATACTAAATCATTATCTATCGCAGCGGCTTCAATTATTGCAAAAGTAACTCGCGACCGTTGGATGAAAGAAATTGCTGACAAAATGTACCCCGAATACGAGTTTTTTAGCCATAAAGGCTACGCAACCAAAAAACATTTCGAATTAATTAAAAAAAATGGAATTTCCGACATACATAGGAAAAGTTTTTTGATTAAATTTGCATACCGAGAAAATGCACTTTCATTAGATTTAGTGTAAACGGTACAAAAAATGAAATAATAATTTTATAAATATTTTATTCAGGTGAATTAATGAATATTTTCTTTAAAGAGATTAGAGTTGTAAATCCTGCTCAAAATTTAGATGAGCGTTTGAATCTTTGGGTGAAAGATGGAGTTGTGTTGCATTGCGATAAAACAATGCCTACATTAGACGTAGATACTGAAAGAGTCGATAGTAAAGACTTAGTAGCTTCGCCTGGCTTATTCGACATGCACGTACATTTACGCGAACCTGGCGAAGAATACAAAGAAGATATTAATAGCGGTACTAATTCTGCTGCAAATGGCGGATTTACCGGAGTAGTATGTATGCCAAATACTGATCCTACAATTGACCACATAACAGTAGTGGAATATATAAAGAATAAATCAAAAGGTAAGCTGGTCGATGTACATATTTCAGCTGCTATTACGCAAAAACGCGAAGGACATCAACTAACCGAAATGTTAGAGTTGAATGATGCCGGAGTAGTGTTCTTTACTGATGATGGTTCTTCAATCAAATGTACTGAAACTTTGAAAAGAGCTTTTGATTATGCTTTGACTAAAGACCTATTAATAGCACAGCACTGCGAAGACCATAGTTTGACAGAAGGATTTTCAGTTAACGAATCGTCTCTTTCTACAAAATTAGGCTTAAAGGGCTATCCCGCAATCGCAGAAACTAATACTTTATTTAGAGATATTGAAACTGCATATTACGTTGGTAATTGCAAATACCACGCTATGCACATTTCAACTAAGGGTGCAGTCGATTTAATTAGAGCAGCAAAAGCTAAAGGCAACAGAGTAACTACTGAAGTTACTCCACACCATTTTACAATGAACGACGAAATAATATCAAGCTACAACCCTGATATTAAGATGAATCCACCATTGAGAAATAAATCAGATGTAGCCGAAATTTTATTAGGCTTAGCCGATGGTACGATTGATTGTATCGCTTCTGATCACGCACCGCACGCTTTGCACGAAAAAGATGTAGAATTCGAACGTGCTCCAAACGGAATTGTTGGTTTAGAAACATCTTTAGGTTTAGCTTTGACTAATTTAATCCATACTAAAGTATTGTCGATAGGTCAACTGATTGAGAAAATGTCAATCAATCCTAGAATAATTTGCGGATTGCAGCCGATTGAAATTAAAGAAGGCGAAAAAGCCAATATTTCAATATTTGCACCGGATGAAGAATGGGTAGTCAATAAAACAATATTCAAATCAAAATCTAAAAATACGCCGTTTGACCAATATAAATTAAAAGGTAAGCCTAAATACGCAATTAACAATAATCAATTGCATAAATGCGTCTTATAAAATAACAGGCTATAAACATTATTCAAATGGAGAGTTTATGAAAACGGAAGAAAAGGTAGATCCGAACAAACGTAAGAAATTAGCATTCGGCGAGAGTGAGCTTTTGATGAAAGAACTTATGTCTAAAGAACTTAAGACTAAATTAATTCGTAAGATTGACGAAGAAGATCCAGCTGTGATATCGGCTATTAAGTCTTTATTGAGTGAACCTGATTAATTTCGTATAGTTATAATTTGCATTATGTAAACTAATATATTAGTATCATACTCCCTATTTGCAAGGATATGTTAAAAGTGTTTGTTATTCTTGAATATATGTTTTAATTTTGTAAAAGTAAAAGTTTATATGTTCCAAAATAATAGAAATAATAGAGAAATGAAAGAATTTTTCACGACAAGAAATTTAACAATAGCCGGAATAATTATTTTAGCGGCTTTAAGCAGACTAATCCCTCATTTTATGGGTTATCATTTAAACATTGCTCCGATAATGGCTTTATCTTTATTCGGCGGTGCTTACTTTACAGATAAAAAAGCTGCATTTATGATTCCTATGGGTGCTATGCTTTTAAGCGACATTTTCTTGGGATTCCATCCTTTGATGTTCGTTGTATATGCTGCTTTCGCTTTAGGAGTTGTAATTGGTCGCACTATGAACAACAAAGTTTCAGCTAAAAGAGTTTTTGGCTCATCTTTAGTTGCTTCGATTATGTTTTTCGCAATTACTAATTTTGCTCATTGGATGATGTATTGTCCAATGACAGTCGATGGATTTGTTCAATGTTATGTTGTTGCGATTCCATTCTTCAGAAATTCATTAGCCAGCGATTTAGTTTGGTCAACAGTATTTTTCGGTGCATTTGAATTAGCCGGCAGATATATTCCTCAATTAGCTGAAAACAGAATTAAATAATCTGATTTAATTCTTATAAATATTAAGGCAGTCTTTTAATTAAGATTGCCTTTTTTTATATTACATAATATTAATCAATTCGTCGAATACATTTTTGGGATAAATTTCGTCCAAATTGCCTGATTTAGTACCAAAGGCTAAATATTCAGTTTTATACGGAAACCATGGTTTTAGTACGCTATTATCTTCTAAATCTTGATTATACAATACTATACACTTCTTCTTAAATGCAGAGGCTAAATGGACAGCAGCTGTGTCAGGCGTTAGTATCACATCGGCTAAACTCAAAGCAAATGCATAATCTCCAAACGAAGTAAAAATATCGCTTAAAACTGCCGACGTAGCATTGAAAATAGTATTAGCTTCATTGATATAATCACTAGTATATACAAGTACAAATTTATAATTGGGAAAATTTTGAGCCGCCAAGTTAATAAATTTTATATAATTTTCCTCTCCCCAATATTTGCTTCTATTTGAACCGGACAAATTGATTAGAAATATTTTATCGCCATCATCGACTAACCGCTTGATAACACAAGTATTTGTCATTTCGGATTTAGAGTTCAAAGAAAATTGAGGACTTAAATCTGATAATTCTGAATTAATTCCAAAAAGATTCAATAATCTACCAGTTCTATCAATAATATGCGATTTAGCTTCGTCTAACCTTGGAACTACAAAATTGTAAATATGGCTATTTTCCTTGTCTAATCCTGCTGAGTATTTAGGATTTATCATTTTAATTACTAATCCTGAAGTGGAAGATTTCTTATCCATTAAGTCAACCACTAAATCATATTTTTCTTTATTTAGCCGTTTTAGTAATTGATAATCTTGTATCATATCTTTCTGATAATTATATTTATTATCAATGTATTG
>CAZIIZ010000158.1:0-6539 GCA_964539225.1 uncultured Hyphomicrobiales bacterium
TATTTAGAAGAAATATTTGAAATTTGTGATTATAAATTCGATGGTGAAGAGTACATTTTGGATTGTGATACTCAAATCAAATGGAATATACCAAATGATGGAATGAAAATTATCGGATTGAATACTGGTTGCGGCGATAGATGGGTGTCAAGATTGTGGAAAGACGAGTATTGGATAGAATTAGCAGAGAAATTAAAACAAGAAAAATATTTTCCTATATTTCTCGGTGGAAAGCAAGAACACGAGAAGAATGAAGAATATTCAAGAATTACTGGATGCTATTATCCCGGATATTTCTCATTGCAGGAATTCCTATCCTTAATGAATCAATGCGATGGTGTAGTGAGTGCCGTTACTATGGCAATGCACTTAGCAGTAGGTTTGAAAAAGAAATTGATTCTGATGAATAATATTTTTAATCCGTATGAATTTGAACTTTACGGCAGAGGTGAAATAGTACAGCCAAGTAAAGAATGTACTTGCTATTTCAGTTCTAAATGCACAAATAAGGAATATTTTTGTATGGAGCATTTGCTTCCAGAAGATGTTTTCAATGCTGTAAATAAACATTTGAGATAATAATCGTTATTTTCGGTATCTATAATTGAAACAAAAAACAGCTTGATATTAATATCTAATATCAAGCTGATTTTTTATAAAAATGGATATACTGAACTCAGCTTTATAAAATTTAAAGTTTGGTCGCTATTATTCTCTGATATAAAATCATCTCTCTGCGGCAGAAACGTTCCTTGTTGGTGATAGGTAGCCCCCACTCATAGTCTGACTCAATTATTTTAATATCGAAGCCTGGGTGGGCGTTAACTAATGAAAAATGGTAATCGTGAACTTCATCTACATCAGTTGCAAGATAAAGTTGACCACCTTGCCGCAATAGTCCGTGATAAATATCGAGAGTCTCCGGAATAAAAGCTCTTCTTTTTAGATGTTTGCGTTTAGTCCAAGGGTCTGGGAACAAATAAAATATCTTATCAAAGGAATTATTATCGAGAAAATCTAAACCATTAATTACGCTATACCATAAGACGGAAGCATTCTGAATATTTTCGCTTTTAATCAAGTTTTCTGCCCATTTCGCAATACTCTCACGTACTTCAATTCCCATAATATTGTCGTTGGGATTAGCTTCGGCATAATCAAAAAGTAGTCCGGCTTTACCGCAACCAATATCTAATACATTTGCCGAAATGTGGTTTAGGAAAATATCACTCCAATTGATTTGAGCATAAAGTGGAGGATAATTATCAGGAAGTGTAGTTAACTCATTAGCCGGAATGTAACAAGCCGGACAAGTATGATGACGTAAACGTGCTGGATATGGATATTTTTTGGAATCAATTAACATTAAATTGTCGAATAAGTTTATAAAAAACAGTCCTAATTGACGCAAATTATATATTTATATTTGAATTGAAATGCAAAAGAAAGAGATTAAATAAAAAAAAGTAGATATTTTGTAAGAATAATGTTAATTTAGTAGTTTCTCAAATATTAAAGTCGTATTTGAAATAAAAAGATACGTAAAGCAAAGACAAATTGTGATTAATATTGCATTAACAAGAGACAATGGTGTAGCACAGCCTAAAAGCACACACAGTTTAATTGAATAATTAAGACAATAGGCAAACAATGGATAGGAATTTGTCCTATCAACAGTGCTAATAATATCATATAGTGCTTAATATTGCAGGATTTATTAGTAAATATTGAAATTATATAAAATATTGCTTGTTTAATTCAAAAACTTGCAATAAATTGTAAGGTTATAAATAGTATTAATAATATTGGTCTAAATATTGATATAAAAAAAGCAGAAAAGCTCATATTTAGACAAGAAATATTAAAAATAAAGAATGAAAAACGGGATTTATCCCGGATAAATACGAAGAAAAAATTTGTTATTTAAAATAAAAGGGGAATAATTATATGTCAAAAGGCGGCGGTGCAGGTAAAGTGTATTTCGTGCTATATCTGGCAGTAGTTCTTGAGCTTCTCATTATCATTGTAGAAAGAGATGAAGCTGAAGAAAATTTGCACAGGAAGCAGAAAGAAACAATGCAAATTGTAGAAAGTATCCTTTCCCAACTTCAGGCAGGGTCTGGTACGGAGGGTATTAATACAAAACCCCAAGACCAGATTACTATGCTCGAACCAGGAATGAACGCAAAAGAAGAAATTGGCGTTGATATTAAATCAGATCGTCAATATTTAGTGGAAGTTGGTGTTACCGATATTAGTGATGAGCTCAGTAGGCGTGAAAGTGAGGGTGATAATGAATTTGCGCAAAGAGTACTCAAATTAGTAGAACTTGGTAACGTAGAAGAGTTAGAATATCAAATATTCTACAGCTCTAATCAAGATCCATCTAATGCTCCTATGTTCCCGAGCGAACAAGAAATCAAAAAACAAAAAATTGATTTCACTAAATATTCGCCAGGGCAGACAGTTCAGGGTCCTAATCAAGAAGTATGGGAATTTATGGGAGTCAAGAAATTATCTTTAGATAAGGAAAAGACTTTCTCAAAAATCCAGATAAATAAAGAGACCAAAAAAATCGATTTACCGGAGACAACGCCAATCTACAATTTGGTAACGAACATTGGCTCGCCAATGATTCCGAACGGTAAGTCGGCAGATAGTTCTTTCTTTTATTCTATAGAAAAAACAGATATTAGTCATGGGCTTAAAAAGAGAACATTTACAGTCAATTTCGAACCAGTGCGTAAAGCTGGATGGTTCAAGTTGAGATTTGCTTCTCGTACAAATAGAATTCTTGGCGTTCGAGCTACTCAGAAACCTGAGGACTTGAGTCCGAATTCTAAAGTAAATATTGGTACTGTGCAATTAACAATTGGCGATCTAATAAAAGTTAAAAAAGAGCTTACAGCTAAATTAGACAAATATGGTTTGCCAGGCGATGAAATATTGAACAAAGAAAATGATATTGATAAATTTGATGCAAGACTAAAAGCATCTCAACAAATGGCTTTCAAAGAAGACAATGCTCGCGACATAGTAAGCAAAATCCAATTATATGGATACATTGCTAAATTATTAGCTCCGGGGCAATCAATCCACTTTCCTCAAAACCAAGGTTCTATCGAATTCAACATTCGCGTAATCTTGCCTGAGAATAGAGGAGCGAATCCGGAAATCGTATTGCCTTTAGTAAGAACATTTGATAAATTGCCAGCTGTTTTTGACTTCACTATAAGCCCATTCAATGGCGAAGGTGGAAATAAAGTATCGGGCGAAGTTAAAAACAGTGAAGGAAGAGTAGTAGCAAGCATTATCTGTACTCCTCAAACAGTAACAGCAGCCGGCACTCCAATTCCAGCTCCAGTTCGTGGTGCTAAAAGAGAATATCTTGGTACAGTAGATAAATCTTTACCTCCGGGTCGATATACTATGGTTGTAACTCATGCAATTGGTGGCAAAACTGCCCCTCGTGAAACAGAGTTGACTGTATTTGAAACTTCGTTAACTCAAGAAAGTAAAGATTATATCCAAAGAAGATTTGAAAGAGCATATTTTGCTACTTATCACTTGGGTAATCAGTCTGTAGTGCCTTCATCGGGCGGTACTATTCGTCCGGAAGAATTCAGAATTTACATTAGTACAGATGATCAAGGTTCGCAAGTAGCTCCTATCGAGGGCTTAAGTATTCCTCAGAACAGAGCACCTTATTTATCTTCTAAATCAAACAAGGTAAGTCTAAAAGTTACTTGGAAACAACCAGTAACCGGAAAAGAAGTCGATGTTTTACCAGAAATGTCAGCGGACATTAAGTTAAAACCACCTTCGGTAAACTTATCAAGTAAAACTGAAGAAGAAGCACAAACCGGTACTAAGTGGAGAAAAACAATTAGAAATATTTATATTCAGACTCCAGATTTAGATCAAAATACAAAAGCTAAAGTTGTACTTAAAGCCGATAGACCAGTATTAGACGGTATTGAAGGCGGAGCATTGAATTTAGAAATGTCCGAACCAAGAGAAACAGGCAATGGTGCATGGGAAATAGAATTGACTGGAACAGTAAAAATGCCAGCAGGTAAATCAGTTCTTAACGGACAGATTAATATACCTTTGACAGCTATTGCTACTGCAAAAGACAAAACTTCTTCCGCTAAAGTAACGTTAAATACGACTGTTGAATGCAAAAAAGATTCTCGTGGTGGTGGAAATAGTGGTGGTCGTCCAAGTGGCGGCGGCGGCGGAACTGCAAAGCCAGCTCCGGCTCCAACTAAAGCACCGACTAAAGCTCCTAGTAAACCAGCTCCTACAAAACCGAGCGGCAAAAAATAATTGTATTTTGAAATTTAATAATGATATGTAATAAAAGAAAATAAATAGGGCAAATAAAATATGAAAAAAATAATCAGATATTCTACCTTATTGGCTGTAATTAGCTTCGTTTTCGCCGGATCCATCTTTGCTCAGGATCCGGTTTCGAAAAACGAATTGGAAAGCGTTCTTAGCAGATTTTCGAATTATCGCTATGGTACTGTGTCTATCTGGAAATTTAAAAACGAAGATAGAGACAAAATTCGCGAAACATTAAAAGAATTCGAAATTGCTGAAAGCGGAGATGTCGCTGTTTCGGATGAGGCATTGAAAAGTATTGACCCAAGAATTATTTCTAAAACTGAAGAATGCGTAAAGGGTGGCATGACAAATGAAGCGTGTTTCGATGATATAGAAATGGCATTCACTGATATAAAACTTCCTACTTGGGAGGAATATACCAAAATATTTGAAGTTATTAGAAAAAGAACAATTGGCGATGTTGGTAAAAGAGTAGTAAAAACTGCTTACTTGGTTACTACTCGCGGAGCTAAGGAATTCAAAGGATCAATAATCGCAATAATTGTATCGTATCAAGACGATTATATTAGCGTGAATTTAGAAGGACCAAACAGCCGTGATATTTATATCACAGAAGAAATGAAATTAATCACAATGACTGATATGGCTGAGCCTATGCTTACAAATCTTTACGATTTAGCTGAAAGACGTTTATCTCAAGGAAACTTAGAGAACAAAACTTTAGAAGCACAAGGTATAGGAAGTATAAATTTATTCGGTCAGAAGAACTTCGGTAAAACAGTATCCTTATTCAAAAATGAATATGATTTGTCAGCAGAAGATATTCAAAGTGTTAAGAGAATTAGTGATATTCAACCTATAGATTTGGTAATGAAAGAGAACGAAATCATCGCCAGCCCTGATATGATTAGCTGGAGAAGCTATGAAATACCGATGTATGACGATGGAAACGGTAATATGGTAATTGACAGCTTCTTCGCTGTTAATAGCAGATTGCCTAAATTGGGCTTAGAATTGAAATACGGTATCGACGAAATTAATTTCCCTTCTACTTGGAGCGAAAGAATGACTTTCTCAGCTATTTGGGAGAATGTGAAATTAGGCGTTATATTACCTACTTCAGGCTGGTCGTCACTAACAAAAAGTATAGCTGATAGAAAATTAACTTATGGCGGATTTGGTTTAGCTGGAGAGATGGATTTCCCAATAAAAGTAATTTTAAAAAGTGGCTTGTTCCATTTGGGATTTGGTTATGTGTTCGGTGATGCACAAGAATCAAGCTATAAAAACAGAATTAAAGATATGGATATTGTTGATGCTTCTATTGCTAACGATAATGATTACCTGATTCGCTTTAATGCTCAATTCCATTATACCTTTGCTTGGACAATTGATAGTGATTATCAGTTCAGATTAGGTGTTGGCGGGACAGCATATACAGTAGAAAGATGGCACAATGTACTTAAAACAGACGCAGAACAAGAACCTAAACTTAATTTTGAAAAAAATGATACGGAAACAATAGGCGGTATTAGTGGTAAATTTGAGTTTATGACTAAAAATATTACTACTCCTTATGGTGCCTCTATTCAATACTTTGACGAGGGAATCGGACTAAATGCATGGTTACAAATACCAATCATACCTAATACTTTTGCAATTAGAATTGATGCAAAAGGGTATATTAAAGCATTTAAAGATAATCCGAGAGATTGGGAAAACAGAAGCGTATTTATTCCAATGGCTCGTTTCATCGTGAATTTCTAATTAACTAATTAATTAACAAGTAAAGTATTGACAAGAGAGTGAAAAAAATTATGAGAAAGAATATATTTTTAGTTCTATTCGGATTATTACTGCTGGGAACTACTCCTAACTTATTGCACGCTGGGACGTTTGTTGATTCATTAACTACTCCCGACCCAAATATTCGTAAGTATTTCCCAAGATGGAAAATATGCGAAAATGATATAAAGATACAAATTCATCAGTCCTTTATCATAATGGGCTATGAAAAGTCGAAATTAGATATGAGTAATATCGAAGTGCTTGCTGCTCCGAGAACTGATCAGAGCTTGCCTTATGAGTTATTAACAATTACTTGCGGCAAAGCTTCGATGAATTCAAATCAAATAACTCAAAATATTCAGGTTCTTGCTGAATATATTAATGGGGCTAATTCATTTATA
>CAZIIZ010000159.1:0-6508 GCA_964539225.1 uncultured Hyphomicrobiales bacterium
TTCTTAGCAGCTAAAGCAGTTCCGGCAGCATTCAGGAATTGAGTACCGGTGGAAGAAGATTGTGCCGGAATGTTTAAAGCCGGATGCCCATAGTGTCCGGGCATTTGCTTACCGCCTGTAGCAGGATCTTCGGGTTTGCCGAAAGCTAATAGGAAATAATCTCTGGCAGTATAGCCCATAGAGTACATAAACGCAGAATCACGATAATAAACCCACGCCCAATCCTTTTTAGGAGTCATCGCCATCGCAACGGCTGTTTGAACTGCTTCGTGTCCGCTACCACCAATATGAAAGAATGACTTGCCTTGCTTAACTAATATCAAATGTTTTTCGTCCGAGAATCGAGCGAATAGCATATTTTTAAGAGCTTTAATAATGAATTCTTTGTCAAGTCCCAATTCTATATGCGGAGCTAAGTCGCTTTTTTTCTCAACATATTCTACTTTGCATCCTTCGCCGGAATGCGAACCGCAAGACGAACCTACTTTAGAATCAGCTATAGCTTGTTTCATTATTTCTTCGGGATTGATAGTATCATCAGTAATTGGCTTTGTCGTTTTTTTAGTCGCCATAAATATTCTCCATTTATATTTTATAAATTTGAATTCAATGTTTTTAAATCTTGTATTTTTTTGCTAATTTGCTTTATTTATAACATACAAAAACAAAATATGGCTTGGAATACGATAATAGGACAAGATAGAATAAAAAATATTTTACAACGAGCGATATTTGAGCAAAAAATATCGCACGCATATTGCTTTTGGGGTATCGAAGGATGCGGAAAGGACGCTTTAGCATTAGAATTTGCTAAAACTGTGAACTGCCACAACCCGATTAAAGAAGGCTATACCGTGAATGCTTGCAATGAATGTGTGAGCTGCAAATCAGCAAATTCATTACAAAATGCAAATATTCAATTATTATTCTCGCTTCCTACTCCTAAATCATCAGGTGGTAAAGATGATTCCGCACTTGGCAAAATGAGCGATGAGCAAATCGACGAAATTAAAGAACAGTTGCTGATGAAAGCGGAGAATCCTTATCATAAGATTTCGATGCCTGGTGCGAATCAGATTAAAATTGCGAGCGTTCGAGATCTGAAGAAAAATCTATCAATGACTTCCATACAGCGAGGTCGGAGGTTTATTATTATCTCCAGAGCGGACGAATTAACCGTTGAAGCTGCTAACGCTTTCTTGAAAACATTAGAAGAGCCTCACAGCGAAATTACTATCATAATGACTACAGCGAAACACGAGCAGATTTTGCCGACAATTATGTCTCGTTCGCAGCAAATTCATTGCGAGCCTATTCCTGACGATGAAATTATCAAAGCATTGGGCAAATTCCACAGCATACCGTCTGACGAAGCAAAACTTATTTCGGCTTTTGCTCAGGGTTCGTATTCTCAGGCTTTGGATTTCTTAGATGCGGATATGAAATTATTCCGCCAGCAAGTGGTCGAAATATTTAGGACATCGCTTCGAAAGCAAGTTTATCGCAAACAATTATTGGAGCAATTAGATCCGGTAATCAAACAAAAAGATAAAAAGAAGATTGAAAAACTGCTAATTCTGCTTATGATCTGGATTCGGGATGCTATGCTATTGGTGAAAACAGGCTCGGAAGAATTAGTAATTAATGCCGATCAGATAGACACAATTTCTAAATTTGCTAAGAATTTTGCTCATTGCGAATTTGAAAATGCTATCGCAAAAATTGAAGAATCTATAGCCAAAATCAGACGAAATGTGATGACTGAGTTAATTTTTATAGATTTATTCCAAAAAATGAGAAAAATATTTTTAGCAAATAATTGATTAATAAGCAATTGCACGAACAGCGAATAAATATTTTTTGAATTCAGTTTTTTTTTATATATTTAGGTTTTTAAAAGTGCAGTATTATGGCGGTTTATGCAAAATAATGCTGATTGGAAATTGGATAATATTGAGGCTACTTAAGGACTTTGAAATAGATTATACTGTGGGAAAAATACAAGTAATTTCAATCTGTTGAAATTATACTTGATTCCCCAACGAACTACAATATCAAGGAATATACTTACTTCGTAAATGAACATTTCTGCGAGCATTTTGTGGCTTATAAATTAATTATAATCTTGCTTCATAGTATTACTTCGGTAAAACATCAATATCTTAATAATTTTTACGATAAATAAATTATAGATTTTTTTATGGAACAACAATGAATAATGAAATAAATAACAATGGAAATGGCGGAAGTCATTTTCGAGCGGACGAACTATCTAATAAGATTTCAACGAGAACTGAATTAAATCCTCAAAGCAACTGCGGCAATGCCACTCCGAGCGGAAACGGTCATCAGTGCGGATGCAAACACCACAAAGTAATTCAAGATTTGCACGAATATAACGACCTTAGGATTCCGATTTATCTGAAAAATACCGGCGACCCCAATCCTCCTAAGTTTGTAGAAATTCTATTCAAATGCAAACGCAAAAAGATATATCGTAATGATTTGAATTTAAAATTAGAACCGGCTCAATTCGTAATTGTAGAAATTGAGAACGGGTTAGATATAGGGACAATATATTCCTCCGGTCAAGAAGCTATAGATAAAATTGCTTCGACCAATAAAGGCACCGAACCCGAAAATTCAATTGTCCGAATCGCCACAGAAGAAGATATAGCTCGCAATAACGACAACATAGCAGATGCTTTCGTTGTAGTAAACAGAGCTAAAGAGCTTACCGAAATATTCAAGCTCGATATGAAAATCACTGATGCTGAATGGCAATTCGACCACCAACGCCTCACCATATATTTTACCGCTCCTCAAAGAGTTGATTTCCGAGAATTAGTCAAGGATTTGGCTCGTACCTTTAAAACTCGTATCGAATTACGCCAAATTAGTACTCGCGAAGAAGCTAAAAGGCTCGGCGGAGTCGGTCCATGCGGCAGATACTTATGTTGCTCGTCGTTTGCTTGCGATTTCTGCCACGTTACCTTGGATCACGCTCGATTGCAGCAATTATCGAACAACGTAGCGAAACTATCCGGTTATTGCGGACGCTTGAAATGCTGTTTGCTCTACGAACACGATACTTATGTCGATGCTTTCAAGCATTATCCATCGCTGCAATCATTTGTTTCGCTTCCAGAGGGCAGTGCTAGAATATTGAAAGTAGATATTTTTAAAGATTTAGTTTATATGCATGTACCGGAAAAGAATCTTTATCTGACTTTGACTCGTGATGAGTTAAACTTATTAGATAAAGCTGGAAAAGTGCATAGACCGAATCGTACCGAAGCAAATATTGGACATCTTGATCCTGAAAAATTGCACGAATTATTAGAATTAGAAAAAGAATATTAAGACTATAGATTAAATTTGAAATTATTCGCTAATATCAACTCCTCTTTTTCAGTCTATGGAAACGGGGAGTTGCTATATTATAGACAAAATATTTAGAAATATATAAATCAAACAAAATATGAAAAATATCTTCAAAGCATTATTAATTGGTTTGTCGGCAGGAGCAATTGACGCATTACCAATGATATTCCAAGGGCTACCATGGAGTGCCACGTTTTCGGCATTTGTGCATTGGATTGTGCTTGGTCTAATTATTCCATTCGTAAACTGGAATATTAAGCCATGGCTGAAGGGATTATTTATCGCAATATTAAGCGAATTGCCGATTATCATAATTGTCGCAGAAAAAGAACCAATTTCTATTATCCCAATCACTATCTTTTCGCTTATACTTGGCGTTGCCGTTGGCTATTGCGGAGATAGATTTGTCAAAGTATAATCACTAATTATTATCATATATTTATTAGTAAAAATAAAATTATGATATTGATTGAATTTTCAGTAATTTCGAGTGCTTTAATTAAGCTAATTAAGTAAATAATTCTTATTCAAATAATAAAATATGGAGAATAAATATAATGAAAAGAGCGTATAATTTTTCTGCCGGTCCTGGTATATTGCCTATTCCGGTATTAGAAGCTACTTCCCAAGCCGTTTTAGACTTTAATAATTTAGGTATGTCCATTATGGAAATGAGCCACCGTTCTAAAGAATATGATGCAGTATTTGTAGCTGCTCAAAGAAAAGGTTTAGAAATTTTAGGGCTTTCTCCTGATGAATATGATGTGCTTTTCCTTGGTGGCGGAGCTAGTATGCAATTCATTATGCTTCCTATGAACTTCTTGCACACTACTGCTGATTACTTAAACACCGGTAATTGGGCTAAAAATGCTATCAAAGAAGCTAAATTTGTTGGAAATGTTAACGTAGCGGCTTCTTCTGATGATAAAAACTTCAATTATATCCCAAGAGAATTCAATTTCAATCCAGATGCAGACTATATGCACTATACTACAAACAATACAATCTTCGGAACTCGTTTTAGCTTCATTCCTGAAGTTGGAAACGTGCCATTAATAGCTGATATGTCTTCTGATTTTATGAGCCGTCCGATGGATTACTCTAAATTCAGCTTGATTTACGCCGGAGCTCAAAAGAATATAGGTCCTGCTGGTGTTACTATGGTTATTATCCGCAAGGATTTTGCCGCTAAAGCTAAAGAAGCAGTTCCTACAATGTTGAAATACAAAACTCACATTGAAAAAGATTCTATGTTCAACACTCCTCCATGCGTAAATACTTACGTTGTAGGCGAAGTGTTCAAGTGGATAGAACAACAAGGTGGTTTAGTAGCTATTGAACAAAATAATATCAAAAAAGCAGGCTTGCTTTACGATTATATGGATGCTAATTCGGACTTCTACAAACCAACTGTAGCTATTAAAGATGATCGTTCGCTTATGAACATCACTTGGAACCTTTCTTCTCCTGAATTAGAAGCCAAATTCATCGCAGAAGCAAAAGCTAAATACAATATGACAAACCTAAAAGGTCATAGAGTAGTCGGAGGCATTCGTGCTTCAGTTTATAATGCTTGCCCAATTGATGCAGTAGAAGCATTAGTGAAGTTTATGGAAGAATTTAAAAAAGAAAACTAATCTTTTTTAGATAATAATTATATTAAATAGCTCGATAATTCATTTTATCGGGCTATTTTTTTTGCATTTATTCCCAATATCTTTTTTAAATTTGTTAGAAGTGATTAAGAAACAAATATTCTTATTGTAGTTTCAAGATTTTAAGCTATAATTTTAAATATTTATAGTCTCAATTGAAGTAATAGGAGAAATAATATGATGTGTTCGGATATTAAATACGATACTAAGATAGAGCAAGTATATATTGAGAATAGATATATATGTATTATACTAAAGAATAGAGCAGAATTTCGTTTTCCGGCATCTAATAATAAAAGATTAGCACAAGCTACTGATGCACAATTAGCTGAATTGGAATTAATTTGCGATAGCACCGGACTTCATTGGGGCGAACTTGATGAAGATTTGTCTATTAATAGTATTCTATATGGAAAATTCGGATAATTTGCACATATTTCTATAGTATTTCCACGGCAAAATGAAGTATTTTACTGGACTTTTGAATTGATTTAATGTACTTATAAAGTATTTTACTGGACTTTAGATGTATTTTTCCGGCAAAATGAATTGTTTTACTGGACTTTAGAATTGATTTAATGTACTTATGAAGTATTTTACTGGACTTTAGATGTATTTTTCCGGCAAAATGAAGTATTTTACTGGACTTTAGAAGTGTTTTTTCGGCAAAATGAATTATTTTACTGGACTTTAGATGTATTTTTCCGGCAAAATAAAGTATTTTACTGGACTTTAGAAGTGTTTTAATATAATATTTTTCTCGAATTATATTATATGGAGTAATATCGCAATGTTAATATCTGAATAAAATATAGTGAATTCGCTGAAGTTTAACATTTTTGATGCTTATAATTTCACAAATTTTTCGTAATATTGTATCCTCTTGATTTGTATGTAATTTATAAGGAAATAGATATGAAATATTTGCGATTGTTTCTCGTAATGGTAGCACTTAGCGTGAGTGCTTATTCTCAAAGTGTAGTTATCAGTGAATACAAGGATATTCAAGCCGATGCTTATGGAGAATGGACTGAGTTTTTAGTAGTCGAAGAAGGGGCAAGTTTAGCTAATTGCACTTATCGAGACAATGTAACGGCATTAAATGAATGGTCCGGCGGTGTTAAATTTAAGGATATTCCGCTTTGGAAAAATCTAAAGAGAGGTACCGTTATAATTGTGCATCACAGAAATTCAGGTCTTAGCTACGACGATAATGTTAAAGATGGATACATTGAAGTAGCAGGCGATAACTCCGCATATTTCACTCACTACGATCCAAACCCAGATCCGACCCGTCCATGGGATTCAAAAGCTTTAAATATTTCAGAACAAAATGAAATAATGGAACTATTAGATCCATCTATGAATCATATTATTTCCTTATCTCATTCTGCTGACGTAACCGGAAGTATGTGCAGAATGTTGCCCGCTCCAAAACCAAATTGTGCAGGAATGTTATCCGGTGGCAA
>CAZIIZ010000160.1:0-6492 GCA_964539225.1 uncultured Hyphomicrobiales bacterium
TTAGACTACAAATATACAGGTCAAACTTTTTATTTACAAACATACTATCTTCCGACAGTTTCTTAACCTGTCGGAAGGTTTTTAGCTTTATACATTTTCAAGCTCAAACCCTCCGAAGGTAGCAGAAAACTTTCTTATTAAGAAGAAATAATTTTAGTATATTGAAATTATTCGTAATTTTGGGGTATATACTAAATAGAGTAATATTGATTTGTAACTCATCAATAAATTGAATCGTCTCTTGAAAATTAGCATTGACATATAATCAATAAATTACAAACAATTACGTGAGGGGATTATGCTACTGAAAAAGCTGTTTTATTTAATCGCAATTATCGGATTTAGCTTTGCTATTCCGGCTAAGGGCGGCGGACTTTATCTGAGTGCCGGACCAGAATATTTCATCCCTCAAACTAATTTCGACATAACCAACAAAGCCTGTTGGGGAATTAAGGCTGAAATCACCGGTAAAAAGTATTGCAAATTGTGGTATGGGCTACGTATGGATTATCTATTTCTAAAGCAAAAAGATGATTTAACGCAAATGTATTACGACAAAGCATTCTATTTATCGCCTGTGATTAAATGGGCTCCATTTACTAAGGATTGTTACGATAATAAGTTCATCCCGTATTTAGAAGGAATGCTGAATTTAAGTATTATCGACGGTAATGACGACGCTTCGCAAGTTGGTCTGGGCGGAGCTTTAGGATTGGGAGTTGCTTATAATTTCAAGATATTCGATAGATGTTGGATGGTCGAAGCCGATGGGATTTATTCCGCACCGAATGCTTTCTATCGTGATGATATTCGCAACACTATGCAGTCAATTAATTTTGCAATAACATTGAGCGTGGCATTATGAGAAAAATAACTACTAATTTTGCTTTAATTGTAATTAGCTTGTCTTTGACTATGTTATTAGCAGCTTGCTCTTCGTATTTGAAGAATGATGACGCCGTGCGAATTAACAAAGACAAAACAAGTAAATATAATATGAATCCGAACACGAAAACTCCGAGAAATGGCAATGCCCTGCGTGGTGAAGTTCGTGGTATTGAATACGTGGCTATGCCGGACAGCTGTCCGGTGAATGATTCTACTAAATTTATTAAAAAAGGCTATGTGCTATTCGTGGATTCGGCAAATTCTTCGAAGGGTGATATTGAGAGAATTCCTCTCGAAGATGTTGATGCAGTCGCTAAAAACGTAGATATGCCTGTCAATGAATACAGTAATGTGAATTACTTCGAGAACTATAATAATCCGCTATTGCCGAAGAGTCTGCGAGAAGTTCCTGTTAATACTGTTTACCAAGATACTTGCTCTACGCCTTGCCCATGCGAGAGGATAGATGTAAATATTCCTTGTATATTGTGCTTCGATTGCCCTAAGCGTGAATTGAAATGGTGGTTTTTAGACTTGAAGCCCGGATTTGCTGCATATAAAGATGTAGATGTGGATGGCGAAAAAGTCGGTAAAAACGACTGGACTTTTGATGCCGCCGCCGGTGTACGACTTGGTTCATCTAAACGCTGGGGATTGGGATTGATATTCTCTACCGGAGTGAAATTATATCACATTTGGGACAGTACAAATTCTAAACGTATGAGCTTGAATTTATACGGTCGCTATGATTTGATTCGCAATAGAGAACGCATCAATAAAACTCGCAAACTGACAGATACTTTGCCCGAAATTACTGAAATGATGGTTTACGATACAATCAAAACTAAGACTACGGACGGATGCGGCGATTCGGTAATTATTCATAAATCTATCAAACCGAGCGAGATAATTAAATACCGCGAACGCATAGAGCAAGAATTTAAGGAAATTGAAGTTCGCCCATGCCCGAATCCATTTATTTATGGACTATTCGGAGCCTCGATAGATAAATTTTCGATTGATTTATTCAAATTAAATGGCTCGGATTGTAAGCAAACTATCGAATGGGCTGGAGCTGATGTGTCGATGCCGCTGAATTATGGTTTTGGTGTCGGATTAGAATTCCCATTAGGTTTAGACGTGGACTTAGCCGCAGATTTGGGCTTCCGCTCAATTTCTTATGGCGAAAAGCAAGTAATTAACGGAATGTTAGCCCCTGTAAACAAACGCTTAAATGCACTTGTGTTCAGAATCGGTATCACATTTTAATCAAGCAAGAAAGGAAATAATATGAAAAAAATATATTTATTATTATCGTTCGTCGCCATTTCGGCGTTATTCCATTCTTGCAACGATTGCCCATTAGAACCGGTAAAGCCGCAAGAAGTCTGCAAAACTCGAATTACTCAAATTGAGCAATTTAATGCTAATTACACTTCGACCACAGATGTTAACGGAGTAGTAACTAACGTACTCGATTCGAATTATAATATCGGAATGTTTTTATTCCCGACTGATGACAATAGCAGCGGCAGCACTCCGAACGATACTCGATTCGAAAATGCTTCCCAAGTGCCGATTGCACGAGTTGCCTTCAATAATAATGATTATTCAGTCGCAATTTTCGATAGAAAGCCGTCGAATAATGATTTAGCCGGAGATATTTTAGTGTCGGAAGTGGTCGTATCGGCAATTGATACTTATGCCGATTTGCGTATAGCCGGAAAGATTAGTCAATTAATCGGAACATTAACCACTGAAGATTCCGAAATATTCTGCAATTGGGTGAAAGCAAATAAAGATGCTATACTCGCCGATTTCTCTCCTATGATTAATGATGATAGCTATAAATACGGAATGAGAAGCCCGAATAGTACGATAGTTAATTACTCTACTGTTACTCCGTCGATAGTTAATAAAGATGGAAATATTATCGGCAGAATCGGCGATGCAGGAATGCCGACTGTTCCGGCTGATGTATTAAGCAAATTATTGACAGATGCTTCGGCTAAAAAGGCGGTTGATTTGCGAGTACGTACCGGAGAATTATATGCTTATATTTCTAAAGCCGGGAAGAGATTCGTATTCCTCGTGTCGGAAATTCGCAGAAGTGCTGTGCATCCGTACCGCTCGAGAGTAACAATTATGTTCATACCATTAGATTAATCAAGGAGACCGAAAAATGAAATTTAATAGAAAAATATTACTTAATTTATTAGTTGCCGGCTCCTTGGCTGTATCGTGTTCGGATGTAAAACCTCCGGTTAAAGTATTACCGTCAGGCAATTTAGACAAATATGCTAAAGAAATCGACAGCCTAAACACGCCCGAAAATGAAGTCGCTCCGTTCAGACGACCAATCGGAACTAACTGTTCTGAATTAAGACACAAAGACAACTCAGCCGCATATAATTCCAATTTGAATAATGGAGTAATGCCGTCGTATAAATTCTTCCCGAATTTCCTTGGCAGAGGCAGAGCCGAAGATAATAGTAATGCTTTGCAATACTTGACTAAAAGCGTGGAAAGCGTTAGCTTTATCAATGCGAATTCCGGTTTTGTGGCTTTGTCGCATCCACCTACTGCTGAATATTCAGACTTCCTGAATTTATCCATGAGTGGCAATGTGGGCGGAACGGATTTATTCTATTTTGAATATGATGCTAACGGTAAACCCAAATTTACTAATTTAGACGAGGCGATTAACTCCAGACTTTGGGATTCGCATCCATTCGTCGGAGTGGATTCTGCTTGCAATTTAGTATTGGTTTGGGCATCGGACAGAAATCATCCATTTAATTCTATTATCAATTTAGATAATAAAGTAATTAAAACAGGGAATTCCGATTTGTTCTATGCCTTCAGAATCAATGGCAAATGGAGCGATGTAAAGCCATTCGATGGCGGAAATATCAATACTGATAAATTCTATGAGGTCAGTCCGTATATTTCTTGCCTTGGAGTAGCTCCGAGGTTATTATTCTCGTCAAACAGAAATAATGACTACGATATTTATTCCGTTCCGGTGAATATTGACTTCGCTAATCAAGTAATTACTGCAAGCGATACAGCAGAAACATTCCCGAAAGCTATTGCCTCCGACGAAGCCAGCAATTCTATTAATACCAATGCAGATGAAATTTTTCCAATGGTAGCGATAGATGCCAAAGGCGACAAAATCCTTTATTTATCATCGGATAGATTCCCGAACGAAGTAAAAATTGGAGCTGATAGCTTGTTGGTATCAAAAGGTAAATATGATATTTATCAGTTTGCATATACTCATAATTGCGTATTGCCTCCGCCACCTCCACCGCCTACGGCTCCACTTCCTAAGGGTGCTACGTTGAATGTGCAGTTAGTGGATATGCTGAATTCCGGCGACGAAGTTAATAGTCCGGTAATTAAATTAGTCGAAGTCGCCACGGGAAAAGAAGTAATTCGCAAGGGCAATAGTAAGGAAACTTTCCCGCTTGAATTTGGCAAAGAATACGAAGTGTTCGGCGGTTCGGAGCGGAATTCTCTGAATTGCCAAGAACCGGGCGATAAACTATTGCAGTATTATCAAGCGAAATTGATTACTCAATTAAAACCGAAAATTAATGCTAAAGTACGAAGCGAAGATTATGATTCTACTATTTCTGCTAAATTGATGATAGCTTACGACACTAATACCGTTGTGGAATGGCATCCCGTCGATGCAAGTGCTTCGATAGTAAAAGCCGAGCCGTCAGTCAGCAAGGAAGATAAAACCACTCTGACCAAAACCGAAGAAATCAAAAGTGTGCAGTTCAAGGGGTGTACTCGATTGGCTGATACTACTAAGATTAAATTAGTTAATCCTCCTACTAATAATGAAATACCAAAGCAAGTGATGGAAGTTACTAAGCAAGTAATTACCAAGCGTGAATGGTACGAAGGCGGAAAAGTAATTCAGAAGAAACGCACTTGGACTGAATACGACACTATTCCTAAGTTCGACACTACTTTCGTTGGAGCAATTGGGGCTACAGCCAAGAGCCAATTAACGCATTTATATAAAATTTCTCCGATTGACAAAGGCAGAGATACCGTAATCAACGACGTAGTGCAGCTCTATCCTCAATATTACGTGAAGCCGCCGTGTGCCTGCGACTTCGAAGCGATTAAGCATCCGTATAATAAAAATGTGCCGTACTTCCAGACTGCATTTTGGAAAGTGAATACTTCCGCCGGACTTAGCGAGCAATTGCAGGATTTCCAAGAAGATGGATATTTGGCTCGAGCCGGATATATAGAATTGCATCCTAAGCATCGTACTTTCGGCGTTGCTCATAAGGAAGAACGCGAGCAACGTAAAGAAGAATATCGCAAATATGCCCAGCAGGTGGATATTAATCTATCGGCTATGCGGGACGAAATCACCAAGCGATTCATTCCGGCTATGGAAGCTCTCGACACCTTAGCTCCGGGCAATAAAATTTTAGTGAAATTAGAGGCGTATTCCGACATTCGCGATGCCGGATTGTGCTATTATATCGGCAGTCCTGTGGAATATATTTCCGGTGTAGCCGATAAGGACACTAAGAAAATTTCGCTCAAGAAGATTTCGCTAAAAAATCAAGCCACTCTCGGCGACGACAACGACAATCTGTCCAAGTTCCGTGTGTTTTTCGGTTTCAATGAACTATTGAAACGCCTGCGTTGGGACGATAAATTTGCGAAACTTATGAAGGAAGGCTTAGTGTTCTATCCGACTCAGGAATTCAAAAGCGACGAGGAAATGCAGAAAGCCTTAGCCAAAGCCAAAATTATAATTTTAGCCGAAGGCAAGCGATACGATCCGACCACGAAAAAGGACGAAAAGGATTACGACGAAGTTCGCCGATTGAATCTATACATTGATTTGATTAAATACGAAGGCGGCACTATCGAGCATTCGCCATGCTGCAATCCGGCAGCGGAATGCCTGCCAATCGAGAGAAAATAATTTCTCCTCCGCTCTATACTTCAACCTCTTCCTGCTTCTTCATTTATTTTATAATTGATGAAGTGGGAAGAGGTTTTTTATATGATTGAGACTATCTTTTGTGGTAGATAAAGAAAAGCCCTTCGTGGGGGAAGGGCTATAGAGATATTAGAAAAATAAAAATAATATAAACTCAATCATTCAACCAAACCATCAGGTTTTATTAAAAGGAAACGTCCATTTCTAAATTTTTTAACATGCTTTGGAGCATAAGTCGTATCTCCCAAACACTCATCAGGATAAGCATCAAATTGAAACGTTCCTTCAATTTCTTTAGGTGTATATTTGTCGATTGTAATAGACCCAGACAGAGAATCCGTTTTCCAGAACGAATATGTTGCCCAAATCGAATCATAACTACTTTTTACTATTTTTGCATAATTGTCATTGCCGTCGAATTGAAATGTGCCAACTTTTGGATTTTTAATCTCTATCTGAATATCATATTGATTCGAATCTGTTCGTAAAGCAGCATAACCGTCGATTGATAATTTATCGGTTTCAGAACAATAACAAAAACCACTATATTTAGAAGCATCAAAGGTCATACTATCCATAAGTCCTATGATATATGTTTTGATCGTATTTTTAGGAGT
>CAZIIZ010000161.1:0-6491 GCA_964539225.1 uncultured Hyphomicrobiales bacterium
TTGCCTACCGTAAATTGCATAGCGAATAATAGACCAGCTACTAAAGCTACAGCTCCCCAGTTATCGAATTGTAGCATAGCCATTAATACAGGCGGAACACTTGCTACTATAGCTCCAATTGAAGGTATGAAATGCAAAAGGAACATCACGAATTCCCAGAATAATGCAAACTTGATACCAAATATTAAGCATATCACATAAACGCCTGCACCAAGCATTAGATTAATCATCGTTTTCAGCAGTATATACGACACTACTGTTTTTTGAATGTTTTCGTATCCTTTTAGGAATTCATTGCCCTTATTGCCGCCGACAAATTTAAGGAATCGTTCATAATTAGGAATACCGGCAAGCAGTACAACGTAATATAACGAAAACATAAGGAAGTCGCCAGAAAATGAAGTTATACTCGTAGCTGCGTTTTTAGCAATTCCTGCTAACCAATCTTTATCAACTTGCTTGTAGATTTGAGCAAAGAAGTTATTCGTGCGGAATCTGCTACCGGCTATTTTGTTGTAGAAAGCTAAAATGGCGGACAGTTTCTCGTCGAATCTATCTGCTAAGAAATCCTTTTCTGCAATAATATCCAGAATAGTAGTGTAAACCACTTCGCCTATTAGATAAACGAATCCCAATGTTAATATTGCAATAATCGGAAGAATAACTAAATTGGGCAGTTTGTATTTACTTAGTCGCATAATTATCGGTTGGAATAATAATGCCAATAGTAAAGCTAACACTAAAGGTAGTAATATCTTAGACAGCACTGATAATAAGTAAAATATTACTATTATCAAGAAAATCAACAAGATATTTTTTACTGATTTGTCCATAAAATATTTTCCATCTATGAGATAAAACATGTTAATTTTAAGTATGCAAAGATAAGAAGTTTATATATGAATATTGTTATATTTTTTAGAAGTTCCTAGACATATATTTCTAATTCATCGCATATTTTTAACCATTATACACATCTTCGGCAATAACGATGAATACTGTCATTCCGGTTTTGTGAGTCTTCGAACAAATACCGGAATCTATTATCTTAGAGTTTTGAGTATAGTCGGTAGTTCGCTTGTATTATCAAGTGCTTAGATTAACTACGTTGAACCCTAAGAAGGGTTTCCTGCATCCACTCGAAGACTCGTTCCGCAGGAATGACAATTGGGCGTTCAGTAAAAGATGTGTATAATGGTTAGCATATTTATATTACACCAAACAATATCTAATCATTATACACATATTTTGAATTAGCAAAAAGTGCTACTCAAACGGAGTTGTTGGTATATGCCGATAGAAATACTTTATTACTAACTTTTAGTGGCTGTCTAATTAAGATTAATCCGTATTTTTACTCGGTAGGAGTTAAACGTTAGTAACTAAATGAAATTCACATACTTCTCTAAACTCCGTAGATAAAATATTCGTATTCTTTCTCCGTCAATTCCCACAATATGAAAAATAGATTTCAACATATTGCAGCATCATTTTTGATGCTTATTTTTCTGAGCTATGCCGTTGGCATAGAAGTCAGCCAGCATACTTGCAAGGCTCACGGTACTCAGTCTATTGCTTTGTTTGGAGTTGCCAAATGTCAGTGCGAGAATGAGAGTGATGCGTTGTCTGATAACGAAAATAAAGTTGATGGCAAATGTTGCGAGCAAAATAAGTCTTCTGAAACTGAAGAAAGCGATAATAGCTGTTGCAGCAGTGAAAATTCAGCTAATACTGAAAATAATCAATCCGAAACTCAGAGCGATTGCTGCGATAAAACTCCGCAAGCCCACGATGTTAACTATCCTGAATTCAGCGATGACTGTTGCGTAGAATTGCATCATAGTTTCTCAATTGAAGATTCGTATACAGTAACAATTATTGAGAAGCCTAATCCTAATTTTTCAGTTTTATATTGTATGCCTGTCGAAAATGATATTTACAAATCGGTAATTAAATCCACAAATATTTTGAATTTAGCTCGTGATGTCGGTATCCAAAATCGGCAAAGCATAATTCAATATCTCCATAATAACTCTAACCCAAATAAGAGCGACGACATTTCTATAGCCTTAGCTTAATTGCATTTCATCACTGTGTTTATTGATAATACGGAGCGAATGGATGCAATTCGTAAGCGTATTTATTGATATTTAGCAGTATTCAAGAATTAAATCAATTAAGTAAATAAAAATAAGGAAATATAGAAATGAAAAAGTTGTTATATACCGTTGCACTGATATTGTTGTGTGCAAGTGCTAATCCAACATTCGCTAAGCCATTAAAAGGCAAAGTATTTGGTTACGACATTAACCAAAATAAAACTCCATTACTTGGAGTAGTGTTGCAATGGGAAGATACTAAAATCGGAACTAAGACCGACAAGAATGGCGATTTCTCCATCGAGAGAACTCCGAAAAGTAAAACAATAAATATATCGTATATCGGTTATAAAAAATTAAGTCAAGAAATTGAAGATAATGCCTCAAATATTCAGATCCAATTAGAATTGAATCAGACAGAAAATGTAATGGTAATTGGTAAGCAGTCTGCTATTGTGCTATCGGAGTCAGCAATAAGTACTCAAGAAATTACTCTGACCGGACTTCGCAAAGCTGCCTGCTGCAATTTGTCGGAAAGTTTTATCGCTAATCCATCAGTCGATGTGAATTATTCGGACGCTGTAACCGGAGCAAAGCAAATTGAATTGCTCGGTCTGGAGGGCATTTATACTCAGATGATGACCGAGAATATTCCGAATTTGCGAGGCTTGGCTACTACTTATGGTTTGAATTACGTGCCGGGGCAATGGATGCAATCTATTCAAATTTCGAAGGGTGCTGCATCGGTTACTTCCGGCTATGAATCTATCACCGGACAAATCAATGTGGAATATAAAAAGCCGCACGGCACGGATCCAATGTTTGTGAATTTTTATGCAAATCAAGATGGCAGAATCGAAGGCGATATTACTTCTGCGATTCCCGTAACTGAGAATTTAGGCACAAATTTGTTCGTCCATACTAATTATTTCGGTCGCCAAATGGATGAAAATGGCGATAGCTTTTTGGATCAGCCCATGGAAGAACAATATGCTCTATTGAACCGATGGGAATATAATTCAAATGGATTGCACACAGAGCATACTATAAAGATATTGAACGAAACTCGTAAATCCGGTCAAATGGACTATTATCCCGATTTGAATCCTGATAAATATGGCATTAAAATAAAAACTGAACGCTATGAACTGTATGGAAAAGTCGGCTATGTGATGCCTACTGTGGCATATAACAGTTTAGCATTTATGTATTCAGTTTCATCGCATGACCAAAATTCATACTTCGGCAAAAATAACTATTCCGGTAAGCAGAAATCATTCTTTACTAAATTGCTTTTCGAAACTCGTTGGGGTCATAAAGAACAAAATCACGAGACTGATGATTCTCACCATGAAGAAGCAACTCCTAATGCGGATGAAGCTTCTGAAATTCACAAAATTAATATGGGAATGAGTTTCAATTTCGATGAATTCGACGAATCGTATAAATTCAAGCATAACGGATTAGATACTTATGGCGATACTTTGATTAATAAAATTGAACGTATTCCCGGCGTGTTCGCTGAATATACTTATTCCGGCATAGATAATTTAGCAGTTATCGGCGGATTGAGGATGGACTTCCATAATATTTACGGTAATTTCTTCACTCCGCGTCTGCATATTAAGTATCAACCAATTAAAGAATTCGCAATTCGTACTTCGGTCGGCAAGGGCTATCATATCAATAATATCTTTGCCGAAAATTCAGGCATAATGGCGAGTTCTCGTAATCTAATTATTGATGAAAAATTGAATCCCGAAGAAGCATGGAATTTCGGAATCAGCACTACGACTTTATTTAATATGTTCGGGATGGATTTTACGTTGAATGCTGATTATTATCGTACTCAATTTATTAATCAAGTAATGATCGATATGGAACGCAATCCGAACGAAGTGCATTTCTATAATCTAAATGGCGATTCGTATTCCAATAGCTATCAAGTCGATTTGACTTTTACTCCGATTCATAGCTTCGACATTATGCTTGCTTACCGTTATAATGATGTGAAAATGACTTACGACGGCAAATTGACCGAGAAACCATTGATGAGCAGATTCAAAACATTTGTGAATTTAGCCTATGCTACAGATTTCGATGAATGGAAATTTGACTTCACAGCGGTATTGAATGGCGGCGGTACTTTGCCAAACACGGAGAAAAATCCGGTAGAATATCGTTTGAGCAAGACTTTCGATCCGTTCTTCACTTTGCATGCTCAAATTACTAAGAAATTCGGTGATTTTGAAATCTACCTCGGTGGCGAGAATTTGACTAACTTCAAACAAAAGAATCCTATACTTGGAGCTTCGGATTCGTTCGGACAATTTTTCGATAGCTCTATGATTTGGGGTCCGATAATGGGCAGAAAAATATATGCCGGAGTTCGATTAAACGTCTTATAAATAAAAAGATATATTTGAGGAATTTGGAGTACTTTCCTCTCGCTAAAATGGCGACTCAACGTAATGATGGGTCGCCATTTGGGTTTAATCTTTTAAAATGTATATTTGCTCTTCCAACAATAGTCTTGAATAAATAAATATCCGTATCGTATATATTTCTATTTAGCCAAACAAAATATTTCTTTGACAAATGCGATAAATTCATTAAATTGTGGTTTATTAAATAGTTACAAAATAATATTTTAAAATATATCAGAATTGGAGAAATTATGAAGCTAAGGTCTTTACTAACTCTATTGATTTTTGCGGTAGTTGGCAATTGTATTGCTCAAGTCCCGACTTGGGAATCAATTTACAAAACTCGTCCCGACATCAAGAATTGCCAAGCAGGTGCTTTAACCGACACTGAAAAATCAACTCTATTAGGAATTACGAATTATATACGCTCACTGCATAAAATGCAACCATTGGCATATATGCTTGATGGAGATCAACCGGCACAGCAAGCCGCTTTAATTATGACTGCGAATGCAATTTTAGATCACACTCCTGCAAATTCTGTTGAATGTTATTCTCAAACTGGTTATGACGGTGCTTCTACTTCCAATTTGCATTTGATGACAGGTGGAAGTGAATCATTGGGGTATTCACAAAATGCTGTAATTGGTTGGCTTATTGATGACATGTCGGCTTCGGGAGATCAATTAGGTCATCGTCGTGCGGTAATCAATCCATTCGTGAATGGAGTCGCTTTTGGACGTGTAGATGGCAATCCGAAAGCCGCAGGACAAGAGAATAAATTCTGTACAGGTATGTCTATGAAATATAATTATTATAGCAATACTGCTGCAGGATTAGAGCTTGATTACGTAGCGTATCCCTATAATGACTATCCACCGGTGTTGTTTAATAAAAACTTCTATTTGTCGTTTACAGCGATAGTCGATAAAACCAATTTATGGGCTAATACCAATGTCGATTTCACTGAAGCTGTAGTTACGATGACTACTGCCAATGGTCAATCGGTAGCAGTATCTTCGCAAAAATTTGATAATGAAGGTTGGGGAAGTTTGCCTAATAATTTGCAATGGAAAGCTGCTGGATTGTTAGAAAAAACTCGTTATAATGTAGAAATTAAAAATGTGAAATATAATGGTCAAATTCATAATTATTCTTATTGGTTCAATTTACAAGAGCCTGTACAAGAAGAATTAGCCACTCCGACTTTATCCATACCTACTAATGCTGCTGTCGATTTAATGCCGGATGTCGCATTCGAGTGGGCTGCTGTAACTGGTGCGGAGTCTTATGAATTCAATTTGTCCGAGTCGCAAGCATTTGGTACTATTTTATCTACTCAAACTCTCACTACAACAAAAACAGAAGTAAAAAATTTAGAGAGCGGCAAAACGTATTATTGGAGAGTAAAAGCTAAAAAAGGCGATATCGTTTCAAGTTGGTCTGCAGTCTGGGGATTGACTATTAAAGCCGGCGTGTCTCCGACTTCTATCGTATTGCTAGCTCCGGCTGATAATATGACTAATTTTGATTTACAAGGCGATTTAACTTGGATGCAAGTATTGAATGCCGGAGCTTACGATGTGCAAGTAAACCTTGAGAATAATTTTACTGGCGAAGCATCATTAACTGTCAATTTAAAATTATATGCAGACACTACATATAGATTTCTACCAGCAAAATTATTGAAAAACAGAAGCTATTATTGGAGAGTTCGACCTAAATTTACGGATAAAGATGGTGACTGGTCTGCTACTCGTACCTTTAAAACCGGAACTATTTCAGATGTAAAAGACTTGTCAGTATTAGGATCAGTAATGAATCTAGCGATTTTGCCTAATCCGGTTGCTAATAATGATTTCTCGGTTGCGTTTAATTCTACTATAGCTAATGATTTGAATGTTCAAATTTTCGGTGCTATAGGCGGTGAAATTATGAGTTTGCATAATTATCACGCAAATATCGG
>CAZIIZ010000162.1:0-6425 GCA_964539225.1 uncultured Hyphomicrobiales bacterium
TTCCAAATAAGGCTTCGGAGAAGCTACGTTCTTCTTAGCATAATCGATAGCATCCATTTTCTCAACATCTACTTTTAATAATAAATTCAATAGAATGTTGATAGTAGGAATATCTGATTCATTTGGTAATATTTTAGCCAATGAGAAATATATATTTTCTTCGATTGATAATTTAGATAATTCGAGGATAGATTTACCGTGCAATTCAGTAACCTGAGTTTTCGGATCCATCTTAGAAGCACCAGATTTATCAGCCATATTTTGACGTAAATAAGTAGCTCCGACGTGCTTGTTAATTTCTTTAATTTGCTTATCGTAAGGAGCTAATGCTGTAACCACAGGCAAATCTAAATTTTTCGGCACAGGGAAGAAATTATCACTCATCCACAATTTCAATGATAAATCGCCAGTAGTTGGGAAATCTTGTTCTTCGCTGATTTTATCATATATCGCTTTCATAGCTTTCGGGAAGTCCTGAATAGAAGCTACACGAACGCCAAGTTTGCTTACTTTAGGATTCTCTGGATCGAAGCAATCTACACCAAAGTAATTATCGAACCATTCCTCTTTAGCTAAGGCATCGTCGCCGCCTCCAGCTAATGCACCGGCGTGACCGCAAGAGCGAGTGATGTTTTTCTTCCAACGACCAGTAACGCATACTACGATTGGCTTGTTGAAAGCAAATTTTCTATCGCGAATCATCTCAAGGGCTACTTTTTCGTAGTATCCACCCGGCTCTACATAAAGAGCAATTGCTTTAGTACGTGGATCATTTTGAGCAGCGAATAAGAATTCAGCTAATGCAAAATGAATATAAACGTCTTTACCGGAACTTACAGCAGAAGATATACCGAATCCAGCTGTTCTCAAATATTCAGCAATTGTAGTAGTAAAGTTACCGGAATTGGAATGAATGGCTACTGTACCTTTTTTCAAAGTTTCGCCTGGTTGATCGCCGCCTAAAGCACCACCAACACGTACGTTATCCCATACGTTAGCAACGCCAAGACAGTTAGCACCGATTACATCCACACCGGCTTCTTGAGCCATTAAACGAATCATCATAGAGTCTTTAGATGATATTTTTTCTGAAACTAAGACAATTCTCTTCAATTTATCATTATATGCGATTAGCTCAGAAACTGCTTGACTAACAGCAGTTGGCGGCAAATATACTACACCGGTATCGAATTCGATACCCTCGCGCATTACATCGCGAATACTTCTGAATACCGGAATATTTCCGATTTTAGTTTCCAATACGCCTTTTCTGCCGTATTGAACGCCGGCTACTACATTACCGCCACTATATTCGTGCGATACTGGAGTAACTTTGCGGCTTTCCGAACCTAATATATTTATTACGCAGACTTTTGTATCTTTAGTTACTAATTCTTCTAAAGAATACACGCCTACATAATAAGGAAAAGGCTTAGATAATAATTGTTTCATAATTTATACCTATTATTTTCTTCAATGTTTTACATAAATTTCTTAGTATATAGATCTCTGCCTTCTTTTATCCAATAGTCGTCGATGCGTTTTGCATATTCGAGTACTTGAATCATAGAAGTATCATATCCGAATATTTTATAAGGCATTTTCAACGTATCCAAAATATCTTTGGCGTAGAACATACCTTGTATCAAATTCGGACCGCCTCTACCGATAACGGTATAGACTGGTCTTCTGCCATGCTCTGCGATATAATCGCGCAAGGCATCAAAAATACCTTTGAAAGTTACGTAAATATCAGTGTTATTAGCCTTTCCGCCAATTAGAAGCAATACGTTGGCTTGGTCTAACCAATGTTTCATTACGATTCTGCCTATGTCGTGCATTTTTTCATAAGGAGGATTGCCGCCAAAATCGGAAGCAAATATAGCCTTACTACCTAATGTTTCAGTAGATGCTGAATTCGCACCGCCGCCAAACATAAACGGAATAATTGTGCCTGTATTATTTATTTCGACTACATCACTCTGTCCTTGGTAAGTACGGAGTTGATTTATTTCATTTTCAAATTTTGTGGTTTCATTCATGAATATTGAAAGCGGTAATTCAATCCTTTTCCAAGATGGATTATCTTGGTCAAATGATGCTTTCAAATCGCAAGCTACCGGTAGGACGCTATTGCCTACTCTTTTGATTCTTATAGGATTCAACTCTAAAGTAGATACGCCATAATTGGCATATAAATCCCAAAGTTTTGGTAAATGTTGTACTAATGGAGAAATGAATGCTTCTGGGCAACCCAAATCATTCAAAGCATTAGTAATATCGAAAGATTTAATACCAATTACCGGGTCTATCCAAATAATTGCTTTTTTATCTGCCGGAAGATCTTCTATATCAACTCCTCCGAATGGAGTAATTGTAAATATCGGTTTTCTCTCTACGGTTGAGTCAGTAATGCTGAAATATAATTCCATATTGCATTCTGAAGGTACGAATTCTTCGAACACTACACCGTTGGCTTTAATTGTCTTAACGCCGTGTGTGTGGGTAGCAAAATATAATTCTTCTTTTGCTTTCAAAGCTTCATCAATTGAGCTTGCAACTTTTACTAAACCGGCTTTACCCTTTTTACCGACGCCGCCGGAAAAATATGGTTTAACAACTATTTTGCCGGTTGGCTTCATTAATGCCTCGATGTCTTCCTTAGTTGCCCCGCCTGATAAATTTTTAGCGTAGGGGAACTCTACTAAATCGAGCAGTCTTGAGCCGTATCTAAGTCCGGATATTTGCACTGTTATTTCCTTTAAATTTAATTACATATAATACTTATTACAAAATAAGCAATCCAAAACTATGCTTTTTATTTCAAATTAACAAATACTTTTTTTGAAACAGTTAGCTTTTCTCTATCTATTTTATTTAATTAATCCTTAGCAATTTTCATACTTAATAATTCAATTTAATATTTATTTTATCTATATCACTATAATACAAAACACTTATACCCCATTGAGATAAATTACTTCCTATACAAACGTGATACACAATAATTTCACAAAATTTATTACTATTTTAAATACTTGCTGTATGATTACGAATAAAACTACAAATATTACCTAATAATTTAGGACAATAATCAAACTAATCATCAATTATAATAGCACGAAATCACTGAAGCAGCAAATAATTCAAATTGAACAAGAATGGGAAAGCCCCGATTAATCAGATGATTGACAATCAGGGCTTATCTCATTTTTCAAACAAGAAAAGAATAATTTACAGAAATATTCAGATTACTTCCCTTTGAATGCTTTCTTAATTCGCGTAGTAAATCCTTCCATCAAAGTATAAACCACCGGTACTAACACCAATGTAAGCACTGTCGAACTAGTCAATGCCCCGATTACCACAACCGCTAAACCGGTTCTAAATTCTCCACCAGATCCTAATCCCAAAGCCAGAGGAATCATACCAAATATCATCGTCGCTGTGGTCATCATAATTGGTCTTAATCTAATCGGACCGGCTGTAAGTAAGGCATCCATCATGCTCATGCCTTCTCGACGCAAAGTATTAGTATAGTCAACTAATAAAATTGCATTTTTCGTAACAAGTCCCATAGATAATAAAATACCAATCATGGAGAATGTATTTAAGTTTTGTCCTGTCAATGCCAATCCAGTCAATGCTCCGAATAATGCCACCGGAAGCGAGAACATAATAGTAAATGGATGGACAAATGATTCGAACAAACTCACCATAATCATATACACAAATAATACTGCGAACAATATCGCTATCATCATATCCACGAACATATTATTCATATCTTCCGAAGAGCCGACATAGGATACTTCTACGTCTGAAGTAATATTTAACGCTTTAACGGCAGCTTGAATATCAGTCATTACTTCGCTCAATGGACGGCTTTCGTCCATATTACTCATAATTGTAATCGAGCGAGATTTATTCTTTCTGTTAATTTGCGATGGTCCTTTTCCGAAGTAAACCTGAGCGATATCGCCAAGTTTCACTTGCTGACCATTTCTATTCATAATATTAATCTCAGATACGTCAGAAGGATTATTGCGATTTTCCTTACTTAACATAATGCGAATATCGTATTCGGTATCGCCTTCTTTATATTTTGATGTTAAATCGCCTTCGAGTGCGTTACGCAAGCACATCGCAACTTCTGCTACAGTTAAGCCATTAACAGAACATTTCTCTCTGTCGGCGATAACCTTAATTTCGGGTTGCCCCTCTTCCCAACCGGAGCGAACATCGCGAGTACCTTTTACTTTAGACATCACTGATTCGACTTTAGTGGATACATCAACGATTTTGTCTAAGTCTGTACCTTTTATTTCTACTTGAATTGGCGATTCATCAGCAGCACCGAACATACCAATTAATGAAGCATTTGCTTTAATTCCCGGTACTTGTTTTTGGATTACCTCCAATAAACCTGAGATTACATCCTGAGTTTTCTTTCTAACGCTCTTAGGTTTAAGTTTGATTTGAACTTGGCTGTAATATGAACGTTCTGCTGTACCAAAGGCTACTTCGTGCCGTCCGACTACTGTATAATATTGCTCTACGTCGGGCATAGATCGAACAATATCTTCTACTTTCATGGTTACTTCGTTAGTTTTATCAATACTGGTTCCGAATGGTAAATCCATATTGACAGCAAATTCGCCTCTATCGGACTGAGGCATAAATTCAGTACCGATTAATCCTAATGGTACTAATGCCAAGCTGGATAATAACAGTACAAAGCTCGCAATTATTACAGATTTTCTATGGCTCAAAGCCCATTTCAAAATCTTCCTATAAGCATTGCTTAATCTTACTATATATCCCTCGAAACCTTTAATAAATCTTACTAATAATGTTTCTTTTGTGTAATGCACTATTTTCGACCATTTCGAAGCCAATAGCGGAGTTAACGTAAATGATACAAATAATGAGAACAAAGTAGAAACCACGACAGTTAATCCGAATTCTCTAAATATTTTCCCAACGATTCCGCTTAACATTGCTATCGGTAAGAACACCACCACGTCCACTAATGTAATTGCAATCGCCGCCATACCAATTTCATTTCTGCCATTTATTGCGGCTTGCTTCGGTTCTTCGCCCTTTTCAAGATGTCTGTGGATATTTTCCAACACTACGATAGAATCATCCACCAATATACCAATTACTAATGTCAAAGCAAGCATTGTGATGATATTAATAGTGAATCCGAACACATACATCATAATAAATGCAGAAACTAATGAAGTCGGAATTGATAGCAACACAATTAATGAATTCTTGAAATTATGCAAGAATAAGAATAATATAAATGCTACCATTATTATCGCCATACCCAAATCTCTCATCACGTCTTTGATAGAATCGCGAGTAAATCCGGTGATATCTTGAGCGATTGTAAATTTCAATTGAAATTGTCGATATTCTTTTTCAAGCTCTTTCATAGCCTTTTGAGCATTATCACTTGTCTTTATTGAATTTGCATCCGATGCTTTCTGAATTACCAATCCGATACTGCTCTCGCCTTGCAAGCGGCTCATAGTATATTCTTCAGTAAACGCATCAAATACTCTCCCAATATCTTTAAGCAATATTTTCCCCGATGGCAGATTCGCTATAGTTGTGTTGCGTATCATATCTAAATTTGAATATTTGCCAGCTACACGAACTATATAATTCTTATCCGTTTTTTGCTCAATTTTTCCGGTTGGGAAATCGACATTTTCGGCATTAATTATCTGATTAACTTGAGCTAACGACAAATTGAATGCTTTAAGCTTATCATTGTCTATTTCTACTCTAATTTCTCTTTGCCTTCCGCCGACTATTGTTAATCCAGCTACGCCCTGCACTTGTTCTATTTTTGGTTTTACATAGTCTTTTACAAATTGATAGAATTTCTGATCGTCCAAATTTGAAGTTAATGACACTCGAAGAATAGGCATAGCATTAACGTCAGCCTTAGTTACTTCTGGTTGCTTACTATCCTTCGGTAATTTCGATCTTATTTCATTAATTTTTCTGTCCACCTCGTTTAAAGCAATGTTTACGTCTGTTGACATATTATATTCAATCATTGTAAACGATACATTTTCGCTTGAATATGTTCTCAAATTCTTTAATCCATTCAAAGATGAAAGTGCATCTTCAATTGGCTTGGACACTTGAGTCTCAATTTCCTTTGGTCCTGCTCCCGGATATACTGTTGTAACGAATACCATAGGCCATTCCATCTTTGGCAACAAATCCACGCCCATATTGGAATATGCGAATATTCCGATTACGGCTAATGCAGAAAATATCATCGTCATAAATGCCGGACGGCGTATAGCTAACTCGGTTAATGTCATTTACTAATCTCCTTAATTTCTATACCGTCCTTTACTCTTTCTTTGCCATCAGTAATTACCTTTGCATCGGCAGTT
>CAZIIZ010000163.1:0-6418 GCA_964539225.1 uncultured Hyphomicrobiales bacterium
TTAGCTGAAAACAATATAAGGCAAGATATTAAAGCAGGGTCTGTAGAGACTGCGAAGTGGTATATTAGATATAAGGGACGTGCAAGAGGATTTATTGATAAAGAAACTACTGATGTAGAAGTTTCATTGGTAACAGAGATACCAAAAACTCTCAAGGCAAGAGAATTGGGCGTTGAATACTTAAGGGAGTTGGCAAATGAACCAAGTAACAGTTAATATGCCTGTTGGGCTTGCTTATGCTTATGACAGCAATTATAGAATTCCTGACCATATTGCTTTAATAAATAATGCTTTGTTGGATGTAGCAGAAAAGAAAATTGATAGATTAATTATCAATATGCCACCGAGACATGGTAAAAGCGAATTAATATCCAAGTATTTCCCTGCTTGGTATTTATTAAATTACGTCAAAAAAAGAATCATTTTGACATCTTATGAAGCAGATTTCGCAGCTTCTTGGGGGCGTAAAGCAAAGGATATAATCAATACATTTTGTTATCAATACAATACCAAAATTAGAAACGATAGTAATGCTGCAAATAGATTTGAATTAATCCAAGGTGGGCAATTAAACACGGCAGGTGCTGGCGGAGCAATTACCGGAAAAGGTGCAGATATTTTAATTGTAGATGATCCAATCAAGAATATTGATGAAGCAAACTCTAAAACTTACCGGGATAAAGTTTGGGATTGGTTCAATACTACCGCATATACTCGACTTGAACCCGATGGAGCTGTTATCATCATTATGACACGTTGGCATTATGATGACCTTGTAGGACGTGTTCTTGCAAATGATACCGATGGTCGTTGGAAAGTAATTTCTTTGCCGGCAATGGATGAAGGAGGAAATGCATTATGGCCGCAAAGATTTAATGCTGCGAAATTAGATGAGATAAAAGCACAACTTGGCTCTATGCACTTCAACGCTTTATATCAACAAAAACCTGTAGCGACTGAGAACCAAATCTACAAACCATCTTGGTGGCAATACTACACTGAGCTACCTGAATGCAAGTATAAGATACAGTCTTGGGACACGGCATTTAAAGACAAAGAGCAAAACGATTTTTCAGTCTGTACTACTTGGGGGAAATGCGATAAGGGTATTTATCTAATAGATATGGTCCGTTCCAAAATGGAATTTCCCGAATTATTGAGAATGGTAAAGGCTCAAGCAGAAAAACATGATCCTGATATAATTCTGATTGAGGATAAAGCCTCAGGTCAGTCTTTAATCCAAACCATCAAAAACGAAACAAGGCTACCAATCAAGGCTATTCAAGTGGATAGAGACAAGATTACTCGTGCTCACTTAGCAGTTCCGATGATAGAATCCGGACGTGTATTTTTACCAAATTCTGCAAATTGGTTATCAGACTTTTTAACCGAAACACAAGAGTTTCCAATGTCTGTTCACGATGATATTGTTGACTCTATGAATCAAACGATTTTGTATGCGAGAAGTTTAGACAGTTCAATCAAGGTAGGAAAATCAATAACCGTAAGGAAAAATAATTATTTTAGACGAGGAGTAATGTAATGAGGTTAATTAAAAGAATCAGTTCTTGGTTTAGTGAAAGTAGGGATTCTGAGAAGTATTCAGTCTTAGGAGCATTGGCAACCAAAAGGAAAAGAGTTGATAATAACCCTATGGGTATTGTCAACAACCCGAATACTAATAGCAAATTGGCAAACTCTATTGAGGATTATAAAGACTATCTTCTTGACGCTCATATCGCAAGTTGTGTACAATCCCGTAAGTCCGGAGTATTGTCTATGGAGTGGGAAATTGAAAGCGGTGATACTCAAACCGAGCAGGGGGCGTTTATAGAACAGGTCTTCAACAATTTAGATATTTATGGCATTATGAACGAAATGCTTGATGCTGTTTTGTTTGGATATAAACCAATGGAAATAATTTGGGACGTGGATTCAAATAACAGATTAGTTATTTCTGACATCAAAGGAAAACCACAATGGTGGTTTAGATACATAAATAACAGTTTCAAATTTATTACGCACAATAATAGCATATCCGGTATTGCTTTACCGCCTTATAAATTTGTTATATTGCAAAATCAACCTACTTATCTAAATCCGTATGGTGATGCGATTCTTGCAAGATGCCATTTCCCATTATTATTTAAAAAGGCTGGAATGGAACTTTGGGGACAGTTTACCGAAAAATACGGTATGCCGTTTCTTCACGGTGTGGTTGAGGGCGGTAAAGATGACGAATTGGACGCAATGTCTTCAATGCTCTACCAATTACAACAAGATGGAGCAGTAGCAACTTCAGAACGTGCGACGATAAATTCTATAAATACCAATACTGGAGATTCTCCGGACAACTATCAGAAGTTTATTCACTTCTGTAATGCTGAAATTAGCAAAGGAATTCTATCACAAACACTAACGACAGAACAAGGCGATACCGGTTCTTATGCAATGTCTCAGACACATCTACAAGTACGTAAAGACGTTGTTCAATTTGATGCTCGATTAGTCGAAAGTGCCTTGAATCAAATAATATATTTTTTGATTGACTTGAATTTCTCAGGTTCTGTAGAATATCCCAAATTTGGGCTTTATGGTGATGTTGAAGCAGATATACAATTAGCTACAAGAGATCAATTAATATTCTCCGGAAACTACTGCAAACCAACGAAAGAATATTTAATGAGACATCATAACTTCAAAGAAGACGAAATTGAAATGATTGAAATGATTGAAGCTCCGGTACAAGCTCCGGCGTTTAGTGAAAACAATAAAGAGATTTCGGCTTTGCCTACTTTTGATGAACTTGCTCAAAATATAATTCAACCAGTTCTTGATTTAGTAGAAAATGGTGGGAGTTTTGAAGAAATAGAAACTGCTCTTATTGAACATTTTCCGGAAATGAATTACAAGGATATAGAAGAATACCTCGCAAAAGCGTTTTTAGTAGCCCAAGCAAGCGGTTTAATAGGTAAGGAGTAATTTTGTATGTCTTACGCATTATCTCTTTATAGAAGTCATAAAAAGAGGAATTTCACAGAACCTGTAATTGATAATTCCTTTAACCTTGTTTCTGATAAGGCAATTGAGCAACTCCGCAAGCGTGGTGCGAATATTCTAACAACTGAAAAATGGAATGATTTAGAGAATGAAACACATGATAAAGCATTTACTGTAGCGAATGTTATGTCCGCTGATATTGTTCAAGAGGTTTATGATTATGTGGAGCGTGCGGTTAGCGACGGATGGAGTTTCGATACCTTTAAGAAAAAGGTAAAAGATGGGGATTTAGTCGACAGAATGAAAAAAGCAGGGTGGACAGGGGAGAGTCCTAATAGGCTAAAAGTTATTTACGACACAAATATTTCCTTAGCTCAGGGCAAAGGCAAATATCAAAGGCTAATGCTCAATATTGATGCTAAACCTTACGGAATTTATCATCAATTAGATCGTAGGTCAAAGAACAAAGACCATGAGAAATGGAACGGAAAAAAGTTTAAATTAGACGATCCTATTTGGAATATTATAATGCCACCATCGGCATTTGGTTGTGCCTGTTGGATTCAAGCAACTGATGACCCAACAGGAGTTGAAAGCGGTTCGGATTACATGGATAATTTAGACACTAACGACTACCCACTTAGTCCGGTCAAGGCTTGGAAACCTGATACTGATAAGTATGTAGAAGGTATTCAAGACAAACTAAAAGACATATTACTAAACAAAAACGAATCTCATCGATACAAAATCATATCAAATGGGGTTAAGGATTACAACTCGAAGACGTTAGTTCAATATGCTGATACCATAAATAATAAATTAACAATATTAGGACTTAATCCAATTACAAATATCGAAATTGATAACGAAATTAGCTACGGATTCGACACCCAAAGGAATAAATTAGTAGTTTCCGAAACAATGCTAAAAGATGAGAATAGTTGGATTAAATACAAAGAGTCTATGAAAAAGAGAATTGCACCAAGCTTGCTCGATAAAGATATTAATGTTTTCAAAGAAAGTGTTCTGGAACACGAATTGAGCCATTTTTTACTTTATGCAATTGATAGTAATTTAAATTTGGACGGACAACTTGATTTTAGTAATGGACTCGCAAAGCTGTTTGAAAAATATATTGAAGATTATGACCCCTACGAGTCGTTGCCTGAAAGCATTTTATCAAAATACTCGACTGTTAATCAACACGAGATGGTTGCCGAAGCATTATCTTTGCTAAAAACAAAATTAACTGATAGAGAGACTATTGTAGGTGATATTTTGGACTATTTAGTCAATTTTTTAACCGATAATGGATTATCCGAGATAGCAACCAATATTACTAACTACTACAAATAAAATATAACCCGTTTTAGTGTCCATTATTAGCCAAAATTAGGATAATTAATTATGCAAAATATTCAGAATCAGTTTTCAAATATAGTCAGCCAATTATCTGCTGAATATAAGAATATAGCTCCAGTACTTGAGAAGATTTGTGCTATGGTATTATCAAGTATAGATGACAATTTTGCTTCAGGTGGGCGTTGGGACGGCATCGGAACAGGCATATTTTCGGGCGGTAGTCAAAAATGGACTCCTTTAGCAAATAGTACAAAAAAGAGTTATGCCCGAAAGGGGTGGAATAATCTAAATGCAACTTTAAATCGAAGTGGATCAGGATTGCGTTCATCTATTACTGCAAAGGTAGTAAGCGGAAACAGTATTCTAATTGGCTCAAATAAAGAATATGCAGCAATTCATCAATTTGGTGGAACAATCGACACACCGGAAAGAGAATCATCAGCCAAATGGAAAGCAAGTAAAAACAAGAACGGCAATTATCAATATCGGTTCGCTAAGAATAGTGCAAAAGGCAAAAGTATTATAGAACGCAAATTTAAAGTTGGTGGGTATAGTACAGTTATTCCTCCCCGTCCATTTGTAACGCTTACAATTAAAGACGTAGAGAGCATAATTAGTTATTTAGCAAAGCTACTTAGCCAAAATTAAGTTTAATCTCTTGTTCGTTTAATATTTCTTGTTTTACGTCGGCGAATACTTCATCTACGGTTTTTCTGCATACTCCGAACAATCTAATAAGTTCACGTCTATTATGTGCGTTTATGTTCTTTTTGGACTCTTTTATATATCGTTTCATTAGCTTGGTCTTGAATTTAGTAACTGTGGGGATATAGTAACAATCCCCACCGGCATAAATTACAAGTTTAGCAAAGTTTTCAATTCCTATGGCTTCGGCAATAGCTTTTTGATTGTCTTCTAAGTCTTCAAGTCTTAGATTGCTTAATACAGCTTCTTCGTTGATATTCATAATAATTAACCTTAGAAAAAGTGAAAAATTTTCATTATATTCGTGTGTTGTTGATGAATACAATTTCTAAGGTTAAGCCCTGATATTGGCGTATTAGGGCTTTTGTTTTTTTAGGTTATTGGCGTAACCGTAATTTCAATTCTCGGAACGTCCGAATACAATTTTTCTGCTGATATTTTAACTATCCTACTATCATCAAGATATACTACTGAATTCATAGCATCATTGATTTGTTTTTGCAGGTTATCAATATCCGGCTTAGTGTGTTTGTAAAATAATTGTCCGAGTTGAATTTTTAATTTATTCGCCTTGGTTTGGATTAAGGCTTTGGGATAGGAATAATAAAATTTATAATCGATTTCGAGCGGTTCGTCAAGTGGTATATAACCTCTCGGTAACTGCTGAATAATTTGAACTTTTAGAGAATTTGAATTGTTGGTGATTGTTTGTGGTTGAAATTTGATTCCTTTGCGAGTGAACCGACAGCTTTGTTTCGCCATCGGTTCGCCCAATATTGTGAAGTGCATAATGTTTTCCGTTTTAACAATTAATAGTTAAGTGTTTAGCTGTTTGTTGAATTGATTTTTTTCATTGCTTCAATTACATCTTTTTCTACGAAATAAATTCGTCTGCCTATTCTACGAAACGGTATCTTACCTTGTTTTTTCCAAGTAAATAGTGTTCCGTTGCTAATCTTGAGTAATTCGCATACATCTTTAGGCTTCATTACTATTTCGTTTTGGTTAGTTGTTGTTGTAGGAACTAATCCTAATTCAGCTCGAACTGATTCACGAATTATTTGAATCAATTCTTCTTTTGTTAATGATTCGATTTGAATGATATTCATAATGACCTTAAATTTTGTTGTCCTGTAATAATTGTATTTATTCTTACTTTGCTTGGTTCAATGTAATATACTTCACCATTGTGGGTACATTTAATAAACCCACCGTAATAATTTTCATAGTAATCATCCATAAAAAGAATAGTTCCTTTCGGAATTGGTTCTTTCTTTTCTAAATGATAAAATGCTTCCTGACAATAAGCATTTTCAATTATTTCAAATTTGAATTTATCCGGATTACTCTT
>CAZIIZ010000164.1:0-6409 GCA_964539225.1 uncultured Hyphomicrobiales bacterium
TATAGATTCCTGCATCCACTCGAAGACTCGTTCCGCAGGAATGACAACGACACGGGCACAAAGTTTTGTAACGGTCTTAATTTGGTTTTATTATTTAAGCATTTTCAATTTATTAGAATGGATTGCCGAGACCGATATGGAATTGAAAATCTTTCAGCTTGCTCGTAGCCGGGAATAAGTCTGGGTCTATTCTGCTGTTAGGGTCGAATAATTTCCAACCGAAGTCTAAGCGAACTACTCCTACGGGAGTATCATATCGCACACCAATTCCGCCGGCTAATGCGATACCTTTAAAATAATCTACTAATTTAGGTTTGTACGTGTAGTCTTTATCATCTTGATACAAAAACCATTGGTACGCATTTCCGAAGTCTAGGAAGAACGCTATACCGAAGTCTTGCAATATCTGCTCGAATGCTTTTCGGCTGCCTGGAGGGGCTAATTTGTACCTCCATTCGATAGATCCCTCGATTATCGAAGTGCTACCGATGAAATCTTGAGCGAAATCGAAATACTCATTTTTTGTTATATCTTTTTGACTTCCGCCAAAGTACCTCAATCGTCTCGAAGACCATCCACGAATAGAGTTTGCTCCTCCGGCGAAAAATTGTTTTTCATAAGGGATGATTGAATTTTCTCTATCGAACCATAAAATATGTCCGGCTCTAAATTTTAAAGCTAAAACAGCTTGGGCATTTACTTTGTGAAACGATGTATAAAGGAATTGTAATTTAGCAAAATTGCTTAAGCCGGTAACGCTGTTAACTGCGAATGGGGAAATGTCGAAATTAATCGAAGTATAATGCCCGGCTGATGGCGAGAATGGATCGTTACGATTATCGCCTGCAATATTGAATCCTAACATCGTAGAAGTTAAAAATGGATTTTTGGCTACAACGAAATCGTATAATCCCGAGAATTGTAAGAATTTTTTATAAATATCGACAGTATCTTGAGCATTTGAGGCTTGGGATAAAGCGTTGTTTATTGCGGTTGGATAATTATCCGGCACTTGGCGTTCGAATGATAATTCTAAGGAGCCAAGATTGAAATACGTCCATTTTGGTAAACTTACCGGAAATTTGATAGGGAATGAAAATGTACTTAGCTTCAGTTCATTATAAATTGTTCTTTTGGAATACATGATTTGAGTAAGCACTCCGATTCTGGCTCGGTCAATTGTCCAAAGAATTGGCTGAGACAAATTAATACCGAATTGATATTCATATTCAGTTTTAGATAAATCATAAATTGCTCTACTGATGTCTAAAACCACAAAGCGAGCGAATGGGTTGAACACTTGAGCCGCTCCGAAAGCATTTTTGTGCGAATACGAAAGCTCCACACCGGCATTCCAGTATTTATCGAACATAGTACGATTCGTAAATGCACTGAAACCGTATTCTTGCTGTTTTTTATACCTCAAATCAATAATCAAATCTAACGATGAGTCAATTGGATTGTAATGAGACGTATCAATTTTAACATATTGAAAAGTATTTAAACTTAAAAAATTCGATTCGGACTTGGAAATTCTTTCGTTGCTATACCAATCATTTTTGCTGAACTCCAATTGTTTCTCCGTCATCGCCGAAGCCAAACCCTTTTGGTTATTCAGAGTTTCTTTAAATTTTATATTTGCAATCCTACACCTTGGTCCGGGAGAGATTTTGACCACTACATTATCAGTTTCGGGTTGAGCCTCATTCTTGTCGATAATTACTTGAGGTTGGGAGTATGACGAAAAGAAATAGCCGGATTTTCTTAAAGTACCTATTATCTGATTTGCTATATTCAGAATTTTGAGTTCGTTGAAGGCATCGCCGGATCTGATATTGATTTGGTTATTTACTTCTGCGGAAATATCATTAGGCAAACTATCCGTAATTTCAAAATTTATATTAGAAAGCAAATATTGTTTGCCTTCTTTTATGAAGAATACTAATTCATTTACCCTTTTATCATAATTGGGTACAAATTTGTATGAAATTTTTATATCGTGGAATCCTCTTTGATTGTAGTATTGTCTCAAATTTGAAATATCTACATCGACAGCATCTTCAAAAAAGTAATGAATATCATTCTGGAATGTTTGCAAATTTTTATCTAAATGTGTTTTTAGAAGCGAAGGAACTAATGAATTGTTTTTCGTGTTATTATATGCGAATTCGAACAAGCTGTATGGCAAAGATCTATCTGTAGTTTTGGATAGAATGATACTGCTTAGAATATCGGCTGGAAAATTATTATTGCCTCGGAAAGTAATTAAGCCAATTTCATATTGAGTTTTGTACGTAGGCGAAACGAACAATTTGTCATAATCAACTTGCGAATATGTCTCATCCGGTGCAACGAGAAACAGCAGGAATGAGCTTAATATCAAATATTTGATTAAGTGCTGAGCAAGCATTTATTCGCCTATTGTAAATAGAGAAAAATTGGCGGAGGAACTCCGCCATTATTGTATTATACGTACTGTTCTTCTTCGTCGTCGTTGTAAAAATATTCTTCTGAAGTTAAATCTTCATACTCGGGCCACAAATCTTCGATGCCCTCAATCAATTCATCGTTGTCTTCTAATTCCACTATATTCTCGATTACTTGGAGAGGACTTCCATTTCTATTTATGTAATCTAATAGCTCTTCTTTAGTCGAGGGCCAAGGGGCATCCTCTAAGAATTTCGCTAATTCCGGTGTCCAAAACATAACTGACCTTTCAATAATTTATCTAATATATTTTCAATCTTGTGCAATTCTACGAAACGCAAAAATATTAATAAGCTACAAGTTTCCAAAATATATTTTTATTTATTTTTAACAATCTTGTAAGTAACTATTAAATATACAACTTCGCAATGCCGAATTAAGCGTATAAATCGTATTCTGTGGCTTTTTTTATCTTGACTTTTGCGAACTCTCCGATTTTGAGTTCTTTAGCCTTGTTAATTAGTACCAAATTATCGATTTCTGGAGCGTCGTGTTCAGTACGAGCGATGAAGTATTTATCATCCACATCTTCGACTAATACTTTAAGCTCTTGTCCAATTTTTGACTTGTTATTTTGTAAAGAAATTTTCGTTTGCTGTTTCATCAATTTATCCAAACGGCTATTCTTAATTTTAACTTTGATATTATCTTCTATCTCAAAAGCACTAGTATCTTCTTCTTTCGAATATGCGAAAGCCCCAACTCTATCTAATTGAGCATCTTTTAGAAATGCCATTAAATCTTCGAATTCTTGTTGAGTTTCTCCCGGATAACCGACGATAAATGTGCTTCTGATAGCTACATTTGGCACGATAGTTCTAATTCTATCTACTAATTTTATAGTATCAAGTCGGCTGATACCTCTATTCATAGATTTGAGTATATTGTCGGAAATGTGCTGGAGAGGAATATCAATATACTTGCAAATATTATTTTTAGCTGCCATTATTTCGAGAACATCTTCGGGGAAAGCTGTAGGGTAAGCATACATTAATCGAACCCAATCAAATTTCAAATCCGAAATCTTATCCAATAACTCGCCTAATCTTTTTTTGCCGTACAAATCCATTCCGTAATAACTGGTGTCCTGAGCGATAATTATTAATTCTTTTGTGCCGTTCTCTGCTAAAATTGTGGCTTCTTGAATTAATTCATCGAATGGGGTAGAGCGGTGTTTTCCGCGAATAGTCGGTATAGCACAGAATGAACATTTATGGCTGCAACCTTCGGCAATTTTTAAATATGCGTAATGGGGTGGAGTCAATAGTGTCCTTTTCAAAATGCTATCAGAATGCTTGATTGATTTATCTATTTTCAAGTAATCAATAATTTCATCGTGATTATTTGCTCCAAATAGGGCATCAATTCCCGGAATTTGAGAAGATAATTGCTCAGAATATCTTTCGGATAGACATCCCATCACAACAATCTTTTTTATCCCATAAAGTTTTTTTGAATGAACTGCTTCAATTATAGCATTTACATTTTGCTCTTTGGCAGAATCAATGAAACCGCATGTGTTTAAAACTAATACGTCCGCCTTGGTTGCATCCTCGGTATAATTGTAGTCATCTTTTAGTGCAAACAGAATTTGCTCTGAATCGACTAAGTTCTTGTTACAACCCATAGTTACGATAGAAATATTTTGTTTTTTCATATAGTTATAACCATTCACTTTTTGATTTTCGAGACATTAATTCTTTCATAGCTTCGTCAGGAGTGCAATCTTCAAACAAAATCTTGTGCATTTGTTCGATAATTGGCATTTCCACATTATGTTTCTTGGAGAGTTCGTAAGCAGATTGAGTAGTATGCACTCCTTCAGCTACCATTTTCATATCATGAAAAATTTCCTTCAGCGTCATACCTTTGCCGATATTTTCTCCAACCTGTCGGTTTCGGCTTAGCTTACTTGCACAAGTAACGAATAAATCGCCAATACCTGATAAACCGAAAAACGTATTTTGCTTTGCTCCGACTACAACCCCGAGACGAGTCATTTCAGCTAACCCGCGAGTAATTAGTGCTGCTTTTGTATTGTCTCCGTATCCAGCACCGTCAATGATTCCGGCAGCTACTGCAATTACATTTTTCAAAGCTCCGCCCATTTCGCACCCAATAACGTCGCTAGAGGTGTAAACACGGAAATATGAATTATTTAACGCTGTTTGTATTTCCTGAGCAAATAAGCTGTTTTCTGAAGCTACTACGACGGTTGTAGGCAACTTGCGAGAGACTTCTTCGGCGTGGCTTGGTCCGGTCAAGACCGCGTAATGATTTGGATCAATATCGCATACTTCTTCCAAAATTTGGGATATACGATACATAGTGCCAATTTCAATACCTTTGGCTACGTTTATTACTTTCTTACCTTTGAATAAGTGCGGCATAGTCATAGCCACTGAGCGTATATTTTGAGTAGGTGTCGATAATAATAAAACGTCGCATGATTCTAATTCAGCGAGTGAATTTGTCGCTCTAATTGAATAATGCAACTTAACACCGGGCAAGAATACTGAGTTTTCTCTATTGATGTTAATATCGTCTGCTGTTGCTTTCTCATAAGCCCAAATTAATGGGTGAAAGCCATTATCTGCTAAAACGGAAGAGAGGGCTGTACCCCAGCCCCCTGCTCCTATAATTCCAATTTTCACTATATCTATATCCTGTGAATTTATTTTATTCTACGTATTTTGTTTTTTAAGTTAGGTTCGTTTCCGGAATTTTATTAACTGCAATTTACTGAATTTATTTTCCGTGCCTTTCGCTAATCTTACTATATTCTTTCTATGTGTGAAAATTAATAGTAAACTTAGTCCGGTAAAAAATATTATCATTAGATGATAGCCGGGAATCGTGTCATTTAGAATGTTATATCTAAAAAACATCGACGACGGCACAGTAACAGCCCCTAAAATTGAACCCAGAGAAACGTAACCTGAAAAGATTAATGCTAATAGAAATATACCTAATGCGATGCTGACATCAATCGGAGCAATTCCAATCAGCATTCCTGCTGCAGTGTTAATACCTTTGCCGCCCTTGAAGCCGACAAAGCAAGAAAAAATATGTCCAGCAACAGCACTCATTCCGGCAATTAATCTAATCAGAGTGGAATCTTCAAACCAAGTATGACTCCCCATATCGAGTTCGCTACCAATTACATTAGCAACGACTACGACAGCTAAAACACCCTTTAGTACATCTATTATTTGCACAGCTAATCCCCACTTCCATCCTAATACTCTGAAAGCATTAGTGGAACCCATATTTCCGCTACCTTTTTCTCGGATATCGAACCCGAAGAATTTTTTGCTAATAATAATAGCAGTCGGGAAGGACCCGAGAATATAGCTGATGGCTATTATCGCCGCTACTTTGAGTGTTACCTCCATTTTTCCCCTTCATTTATGTTGTAAAACACTATAACAGACTTCAAAAATAAATTAGTCTTTTCAATATACAAAGACTTATTTTTTGGTATCCAATTGTTAGGTGAAACGAATTCCTATTGTATTTTATTTTAATATTATCATAAATATAATACTTAGTAGTATTTTGATGGACTCAAGTTTTAATTAATTATTTTTGAAATAATGTATTAGAAGTTAAATCTTTAAGTATAATATGAAATAATTAAGATAAAAGTAGTATTGCTGATAAGTAATAATATGTGAGGCATCTGAAAAAATTAGAATTGAAAATTGACCGAGATATTATGAGCTATTTTTTTGTTCGACAAATAATCCGAAGATATAGAATAATCAATATTGGTCAGGAATGGTAAATTCTCTATACGAGGACGAAGAGAAACTCCTGCTCCCCAATGATTAAACGGGAAGAATTGATTTTGCCCCATATTGCTACCGAATATATCAATACCGCCTCGGAATGCGATTACTTCGTGCGGTACTACTTCGAC
>CAZIIZ010000165.1:0-6405 GCA_964539225.1 uncultured Hyphomicrobiales bacterium
CAAAACCGGAATGACAGTATTTATCGGTATTGCCAAAGATGTGTATAATGACTAGCAGAATGACGGAGAAAGAAGAAAATCGGTAGGTTTCGCAGACTTAAGTTTTAAAATACATCTCGGCATGACGATTTTTATAACAGCCAAAAATATTTTTAGCATTAAATATGCTTAAATATCCGTATATTTGCAATTCTAATAATTGTGCAACAGGAAAAACAATGAAGCCTAAATTATCTAATAAAAGTAGATCAAATATAAACGAAAAAGTAACGACTTTTAAAGTTGTTGAAACAGTCCAACTAATGGCTTTTTTAACTGAAAAAATGCCAGAAAAAAGCAGAACAGCTATTAAATCTTTATTAGCAAACAAACAGGTCAAGGTCGATGGCAAGGTGATTACTCATTTCAGTTTTGAAGTGCCTGCTAATTCGGAAATTGCTATTAGCTCTGTCAAAGCTCCTAAGGAAGTTACTATCAAAGGACTACGTATCGTATATGAAGATTTAGATTTGATTGTGATTCATAAAGATCAAGGTCTTCTATCGGTATCGACAAACAAAGAAAATGAGAAAACTGCATATAGCTTACTTAGCAATTACGTAAAGCAAGCTGATGCGAAAAATCAAATCTACATTGTGCACCGTTTAGACAGAGAAACATCCGGCGTTATGATGTTCTGCAAAACCTTTGAAGTCAAAAAGTTTTTACAAACTGATTGGCAAGAAACAGTAATGGATCGTTGCTATTATGTAGTAGTCGAAGGCAAAGTAGAAGCTGATTGCGGCACAGTTCATTCGTGGCTTACTGAAAATAAAAATTTCCAAGTATTTTCATCGCCTATTCCTAACGGCGGTCAAGAAGCAGTAACTCATTATAAAGTTCTGAAAAGAAGCAAAAACTTTTCGCTATTGGAAGTACGATTAGAAACTGGCAGAAAAAATCAAATTCGTGTACACATGCAAGACCTTGGTCATAGCGTGATAGGCGATAAAAAATACGGTGCTACTTCTAATCCAATCAATAGATTAGGTTTGCATGCATTCCTATTAGCTTTCAAACATCCTTCGACCAAAGAAGTGATGAAATTCCTTACTCCGATTCCTCCAGAATTCGATGGCTTATTTAAAAATGCTCAAATAGTAGAGAAAAACATACTTGAAGTGCAGTAATATTTCGGTCTATGATGTTATTATTATCGGTGCTGGTGCTAGTGGCTTATTCGCAGGAATTAATTCTCAGGATAAGCTCAATACACTAATCATCGAACATAAAACCAAACCCGGACTCAAACTCTTAATGTCCGGAGCCGGCAGATGCAATATTACAAATTCCAAACCGATAAAAGATTTCCTACCTCACTACGGAGATAAACAAAGATTTATTTCTCCGGCACTTATGGAATTCACTAATCAAGATTTACTTCAATTATTAAACAAGAACAATATTCCTACTGTAATTGATAAAAATGGCAAGGTCTTTCCCGCTTCTCAATCTGCTAACGATGTGCTAAACTTATTTTTGCATTTATGCCGCAAGAACAATGTGCAAATCAAATATGATGAAATTATTACTTCGATCGAGAATATCGACAATCAATTCAGCATCAAAACAAATAATTCCGAATATGTCTGCACGAATTTAATTATTGCTACCGGAGGCAAATCGTATCCGACTACAGGCTCGACAGGCGATGGCTATTCAATAGCTAAAAACTTTGGGCATACGATAATTAATCCCAAGCCCGCATTGACTCCTGTATTTATTAATAATTTCAGCTTTAACGAATTGTCCGGCATCTCGCTCGACGACAGGCAAATTGATTTGTATAGAGACGGACGAAAAATAAAGTCGCATATCGGCGATATACTATTCACTCACCGTGGACTATCCGGCCCGGGAATTCTCGATTTCTCGCGATATTTTGAATTAAATGATATGTTGAAAATCAATCTGGCGAATTCTAATTATGAAAAGCTAAATGCTAAATTAATAGATTCACAGAATAATGAAGGTGCGTTGCAGATCAAAACTGTATTGAAGCGATTGAACTTACCGGAAAGATTAATCCAAATAATTCTAACGACGAGCGGCATAAATCCAGACCAAAAGATAGCCGAAATAAACAAAAAAAGCAGACAGGAACTATTGATGAATCTGACTGCATATCAATTTAATATTGACAAAATCGGCGGATTTAATATTGCAATGACTACCGAAGGCGGAATCAACCTAAAGGAAATTAATCCTAAAAATATGATGAGCCGCTTAGTGCCGAATTTGTTTTTTATCGGCGAAGTATTGGATATTTCCGCAGATACCGGCGGCTATAGTTTGCAAGCCGCCTTCTCTACTGCTAATTTAGCTATGAAGTATATTCTAAATACTTACTTGCCTTAATTCATACCTTCGGCACCGCTTCCGCCTTTGCTGTCTAATTTTGATCGCTTGTATCCATTGAATTTATAAGTAAATCCAAGGAAAATTTGATTAGACATTCTTTTCCTATCATTCTCAAAGATATATTCCTTAGTGCGAGTGGTTCCGCTATAATTCAAAGTATTAAAGACATCGCTCATGGAGAAATTAATTGCTGCGTCGTTGCCCAATAATTTGAATTCTGTGCGAATTCCCATATATACAGAAAAACTTTCCTTGCTCTCGTATTGTCCCCACCAAGACGGACCGCTATAATAGGCATTAATTTGGTAAGTCAAGAAATCCCACAGCTTCATATCCGAACTCATATTCGCCGACCAACCGTGGGTCTTTTCTTGCAAATCAAATGCTGCGGCATTAGCTTTACCGTTGATAGTTTCAAAATAATTATATCCTGCATCTAATCTCCACCATTTGAATAATTGATAAGAACCGTATAATTCTAATCCATAATCCTCAGTATTAGCTAAGTTTTCAGGTCTTTGCAGAGTAACAATTCCACCGCTCATCAACTTAGACACTTCAGTAATTCCGTCGCTGGTGTAATTATAATAAACAGAAGCATTAAGCATAGCCTTGTCTGTAACTAAGTTATTGGTGAATTGCATATTATGCGAGTACTCCGGCTTTAATGCTGGATTGCCGGTTTCCCATTCCATAGGATCATCATAATCAATAAATGGATTCATGTGGTTGTACCAAGGTCTATTAATCCTTTTAGCATAGCTTAGACCAGAACTGAAGAATTCAGTATAATTATACTTTAAATGTATAGAAGGGAAAACACTAAAATAGTCTTGCAAGTTTACAATTTTAAGTGTTTTTTGGTCGCCTTTAGTGTGCGTATATTCAGCTCTCAATCCTAATTGAAAACTGAAGTCGCCCCAAGCATCTAAGTAAGTAGAATACAAGGCTGTAATTGATTCTTCGTAATCAAAATCGTTCGAGCGAGTTTTATCCTTAATCCAATTATTATCAGCGAAATCGAAATTCTTATATGAATAATCTATACTATTGCTACGCAGAAACGAACTCAATCCCAATTCTAATTTTGATTCCTTAGTAAACTGGTTAAAATAATCCGATTTAAAGGATAAATAATTCGTTTTATAATCTTCTTCAGTGCGATATTTAGTAAACGCAGATAGAGGCATGCCCAATGAATCGTAGGCTTCCTGCAAATATTCATCGTACGGCACATTTTGAGACGGAGCCCAGTATCCTTCGAATGTTATTTCACTTTTGTTAGGTTCAATTACGTTTGTATAATTCAAGGAAAGATCGAAGTTATCTCTCGGACTATAATCATCATTTGTGCGATTATACATTTCCAAAAGTTGATTATTACGCCCATAATTTTTATAAATAGAACTATCGCCTCTTTGGCGTTTTCCCATATTGTACGAACCAATTATGGTCAATGTATTAAAGTCGTTAAAATATATATCAGTTCCGAAGTTTATCGAATGTCCGGAATATTCTCTGTCGAATATTCCCTTCTGCCAACGAATCGGAACAGGATTATTAGTATCTAAATATGTGCGTCTAGTAGTACCATCGCCATCCATTTTAAATAATCTGGCACTATATCCGGCGAAAATATTATATCCCATACCACGATAATTAAGATTTAGCATACCATTGTATCTACCGAAATTGCCATAGTTAATATTAGCCATTCCTGCTATGCCTTCAGCTTTTTTCTTTTTCATGATGATATTTATAATGCCGGCATTACCTTCTGGGTCGAATTTAGCTGATGGATTAGTCATAATCTCGATTTTTTCAATTAGATCCGAAGCTGTCTGCTCTAATAAATCCGCAGCTGGAATACCGCTTGGCTTGCCATCGACTAATACTTTGATGTTGGCATTGCCGCGAAGGCTCACATTGTTCTCAATATCGACTTTAACGGAAGGTACTGTTTTAAGTACGTCAACCGCAGTTCCTCCTGACGTAGAAGCCATTTTTTCAACGTTGATTACCATCTTATCGACTTCGGTAGAAATAATATCTTTAGCAGCACTTACTTCGACCGTACCGGTTTCTATAGCTTGCACTTGAAGAATAATTTCACCAAGCTGAATCTTAGAATTCTTTATCTGATAGGTAGCCAAATCAACCGCTTTATTTTCATATCCTATCATAGTGATACTAAGATAAGCAGAATTAGGCTTGGACGCATTTAACAGGAATTTACCTAATTTGTCCGCCTTCGCTCCGGCAATTAATGAAGAATCGCTTTTATTCAGCATTTTAACGGTTGCCCCGATTAACCCGGTTCGAGTCTCAGCATCCTTTACTGTACCACTAATTTCAATATTTTGCGAATATGCCTGCGACACAATTGCAACGAACACCCAAAGCATAGTTATATACTTATATCTCATAAACTAATTTCCTGTTATTTCTCAATTCTCCATACGATAAATAATACTCGAAAAATGAAATTTTGTTTCATAATATTTTGCGATTAATACTAAGTTGCGTTCAAATGTATAATTAGAAAGTGTGCGTAAATTGAGTTGTTTTACTAACCTTTTCAGTTATTAAACGGATGTATATCTTGGTAAGAAACATCATTCCCTGCACTCAATAAATTTACAGCATATATTAAATATAATCTTACTATATACGTTGAACAACAAATAAATGAAAGAAGCATTTTCTAATTTATTAAGGAGTTCGACTATGAAACTTGCTAATACCAACTTTACTGTAATTTATCTGCTATTATCATTATTGTTCCCGATTATCTGTTTTTCTCAAGAAGATATAGTTACAGATCGCCCAGATCAAACAGAAAGTTCAACCACTGTTCCGAAGTCGTTTCTTCAAATTGAAAGCGGGATGCTTTTGCAATTCGACGAAGCTCACAATTTCTCAGAAAAACTGTTAGCCTTCCCGACTAATCTATTTAGGTATGGTTTGACTGATAATTTTGAATTGAGATTAGCTAATCAATACCAAACCGTCAGAGACCAAATCTCCGGTTGTGAAATCTCTGGAATTTCGGACTTAGAATTAGGATTCAAATTTCGGATAATTAACGATACAAGTATCAATACAGAATTAGCGATTCTTTCGCATTTACTAATTCCAAGCGGAAGTAAAGATTTTACAAATGACAAATATGGTAGTATTAATAAAATTGCAATATCGCACGATCTTAGCGATGATATATCGTTAGGATACAATATTGGTTACAATTATTTCGGTTCTGGCAATGGCGATGTTACTTATTCGATTTCTGTTGGCAATGCTATTAACGACAAAGCTGCAATATTTCTGGAATATTATGGGGAATTTACCGATTTTAAAACGAATGTATCAAATCTCGATGCAGGCATCACTTACAAAATATCTAAGGTGTTTCAAATTGACTTTTCGTTCGGCATTGGTATCAATAATACAATGAATTTTCTATCTTGTGGATTTGCTTGGAAATTAATGTAACTAATCGTAATATCTTAATAGCCTGTTGACAATCTATCAATTGCGACCCTGTAATTCTGAGGTCAAAAAATTACTTTACTTATCTGCTGACTGTTTATCACAATATGCAGATGTCCAACATCTGCGAGATGTTGGACATCTGAGGCATTGTCTGAACTGTTATTTATCTGATTATCGTGATTAAGATGATTTTAAAATTTAATATATTTCAGCGACGTAGTCGCTTACTGTTTGTAGAAAATTTTAGTACTAGGGAAAAAAAGCATCGTAGATGCGACCTATATTATTAGGACGCTCCTATGGAGCTATTTTTTAAAAAAAATCAATACTACAAACAGTAAACCACTACGTGGTTGAAGATTGTCTGAAGCTCAGATTTATCTGATTATCGTGATTAAGATGATTATAAGAATTTAAAATATCTTCAGCGACGTAGTCGCTTACTATTTGTAGAAAAATTTAGTACTAGGGAAAAAAAGCATCGTAGATGCGACCTATATTATTAGGACGCTC
>CAZIIZ010000166.1:0-6381 GCA_964539225.1 uncultured Hyphomicrobiales bacterium
CGGAGTGTTCGTGCGATACGAAGCCACTCGCAAGTTGCGAGGCGTGTTTCTGATTACTTCCGCAGTAGTATTGGGATTTTATATCGGTGCTTGCCCTTGCCCAATTTCCAGCTTTAGTTATGCAATTATAGCAATGACGGGCGGTAAATTTATTTGGGAAAATATAGTTTGGTTCGTGGCTTTAATTCCGCTAACATATATATTTCACAAAACTTGGTGCGGTTGGGTTTGCCATTTGGGCGCATTGCAGGAATTTTTATATATGCCGGCGGCTAAGATTAAATTTCTCCGCTCTCGACGTACTCAATTAGTGATGAAATATATGCGATACGCATTAGTATTAGCTTTAATTATCCAAGTAGCGATTACTCATTCTTATATGTACGATGCGATTGACCCATTCAAAACAGCTTATAATTTAGGTTATAATGCAAGCTATACCGAATGGATTTTGCTTGCTCTATTATTAATCAGTTCAATATTTATTTATAGACCATTCTGCAAATCAGCTTGTCCGATAGGCTTAGTGTTGGGTTGGGTTACTAAAATCAAAGGTGCTGCAGTAGTCGGATACGAAGGCAATTGCTCGAATTGTGCTATTTGTGCTCGCACTTGCAACACTCAAGCAATTTATAGAAATAATAATCAATCAACATTAGAAAATAAAGAATGTATCGCCTGCGGTGAATGTATGGACGGATGCAGCAAAAGTGCTTTAAAAATTTATAGAAACAATGAGAAACACAATGAAACTATTAAAATGTGCAAAGACAGTTTTATCGATTAGTGTTTGTCATATATATACTTTATCCAGCGATATTGAATATGTGTAAATTTCGATTATCGCATTAATTGTAAAATATTTATTATCTAATTTCGATTATCGTTTTTGATTGAATAACTAACAGATAAGCACTATGATATACCTAAATAATTCAGCTACCAGCTATCCCAAACCGGACAAAGTGATAAAAGCAGTCAATAGCATAATTGAGAATATTCCATTGGCTTTCAATAGAGCCGGAATCGAGCATAATCACGAGGACGTAATTAATAATTGCCGGAGTAAAATTGCTACATTATTCCACATAACCAATCCCAATAATATCGCATTCCAAGCTTCATCGACCGCCGCATTAAATGTAGCAATCAATGGATTGCAATTGTCCGGCTCGGAAGTAATTACTTCAGTAATTGAGCATAATTCCGTGCTTCGTCCCTTGAATACTTTAGCAAGTGACGGAGTAATCAAATTAAAAATTGCCCAACGAGACACCAACAACGAAATATCAGCAGATAGCTTTAAATCGCTAATCACTCAGGATACGAAGCTAATCGTTGTTAATCATTGCTCAAATGTAAGCGGTGAAATTGTAGATTTGGAAGGAATTATCCAATTAGCCCACCAAAATGATATTTTGGTTTTAGTAGATGCTTCGCAATCGGCTGGGCTAATTCCGATAAATTGCGAAAGTATGGGAATTGATTTATTAGCATTTACTGCACATAAAGGATTATACGGTATCCAAGGCTTGGGCGGTTTGTATGTACGCAACGGAATTGAATTAAAACCTCTGATAAGCGGAGGCACAGGCACAAAAAGCGATTATTTATTCCAGCCGAATGAAATGCCCACACTATTAGAAGCCGGCACTCCTAACACGCCCGCAATAGCTGCTTTGTCTGCCGGAATCGATTTTATCAACGAAGTAACGATGCAGAATATTTTCAATCATAAGCGAATGCTTTATGAAATGATGTCCGATGGATGTAAAGACATTGACGGAATAAAAATTTACAGCAATTCCCGAATTAATAGCTATTCTAATTTCACATTTTCTATTGATGGATTTTCGCCGGAAGAAGTAAATTATTACTTAGAGAGTACTTGCGATATTATTTTGCGTTCCGGCTATCATTGTGCTCCATTGATAATTCCTTCCCTAAATATTCCCAGAAGCGGTTCCGTTCGAATCAGTCCAAGCTATTTCACTACAGAGCAAGAAATTAAGATATTTATAAGGGCTCTGTGCGATATACACTCAATAAAATAGTGATTTACAATTACAATATTCGATAAATATCTGAATCGGGCATTTAGTAATAAATATATAAATTACTTTTCAAAATATATAGATATAATTTCGTCATATATCATTGTAAAAAGAAACAACAAAAATTTTTAATAAGAGAATACAAATGAGTGCGAATAACAGCAACGATACTACTGCTATTAAAAAATTAGCAGATTCTATACAGAGCATTAAATCGGAAATTTCCAAAGTAATAATTGGTCAAGATCAAATAATTGAAGAACTACTAATATCGCTGTTCGGTCGTGGGCATTGCTTATTAATTGGCGTGCCGGGATTGGCAAAAACTTTATTAATTAGGACATTAGCCCGTGCTGTTGACTTGAGCTACAATAGAATTCAGTTTACACCGGACTTGATGCCGGGCGATATTACCGGAAGTGAAGTAATTGAGACTAACGTAAGCACAGGCGAAAAGCAATTCAAATTTATCCGCGGACCTATTTTCGCAAATGTTATATTAGCCGATGAGATTAACAGAACTCCGCCTAAAACCCAGTCTGCTTTATTAGAAGCAATGGAGGAGCATTCAGTAACTGCCGCCGGCAATACATACAAATTAGAGGAACCTTTCTTCGTGCTTGCTACTCAGAATCCTATCGAACAAGAAGGTACATATCCTCTGCCTGAAGCTCAATTAGACAGATTTATGTTTAATATTTGGCTAGATTATCCTTCCGCTAAGGAAGAATTACAAATAGTAAAAGCTACTACAGCCGACCATAAACCGCAGATTAATAAATTATTGAATGCACAAGATATTATTCAATTCCAAGATTTAATTCGCCGTGTTCCAGTTGCTGATTCAGTAGTCGAATATGCTGTTAATATGGTTCGCTCCACTCGTCCTGTAATGTCCGACAAAAAGTACATCAAGGAATATGTCAGCTATGGAGCCGGTCCTCGAGCATCTCAATATTTAATACTTTGTGCTAAAACCAGAGCCGCTGTAATGGGACGATTTACTCCAGATATTGACGATGTAAAAGCCGTTGCTTTGCCGGTGTTACGCCACAGAATAGTAGCGAACTTCGCCGCCGAAGCTGATAATATCACTACAGCAAATTTAGCCGAGATGTTAATCAAAGAGAAATAGTATTGACTCTATTATAGATTACTATATTTATTAAAACGGTACACTTGAATTGTAGAAATATGCAAGTGTGCCGTTTTTTTTATACGATTGGCGAAACGACTATCTTCTCGCCAACTATGCAAATAGCCTATACTTCAGTGTCATTCAATGATAATAAAAGACCTTCGCAAAGCTCTTATTCGATTTCGATCCGCCCACATTAATTAATTCGCATTCAATATCGTCCAATAATTCAAATTTTCTTTGGTTGTTCTGAATTACTTGTTTAATTTGCGTTTCATTATGACTATGGAGACTTCAAATACTATTTTTCTATTATAAAATAGAGCGAAGTTTGAAAAATATTAATAGTTGTATTATCTTTGTTATATTTTGGCACAAAAACTGATTCAATTATAAATTTATTTAGGAGGATTTGTATGAGAAAACTTTTCACATTACCTGTATTTATGCTGCTTGTCGGCGGCGGAGTACCTACTGCATTATTCGCCTCTCCGTCAATTACGGAAACGAACACTTCTCAACTTAACGTTGAGGTTCCTTCTTCTCAAGCTGCAAATATCGTATTCTCTAACGTTACTCAGTCATCGATGAAAGTTCGTTGGAGTCGTGGCAATGGCGACAAGCATTAGTAGTCGCATATCCCGGACTTGGTATCAATGCCGTTCCGGCGAATGGTACTAATTATCCGCTTGGTAGTGCTGTCGGTAGCGGTTTTGTAGTATATAATGGTATCGATAAATTAACAGATGTAACCGGATTGGCTGCCAATACTAACTATACATTCCAAATATTCGAATACTTCGCTAATGGCTTTCTATATAATACGACTACTGCCTATAACAATCCAAGGACTAAGCTTACATTAGTTGCCGCTCCTACTAATTTAGAATTAGCCGAAGTTGGAGCTGATTTCGCAGCAGTTGTTTGGGAATTTTCTGGCGAAGCAAATTATTTCAAAGTCGATATTGCTTATGATGCTCAGTTTACGAATTTAGTACCAAACTATATCAATTCTGATTTCGCTGACCAAATGGCTTACTTTGAAGGATTGCATGGTAATACTGAATATTTTGTGCGAGTGAGAGCCAATTTAGGTTCTGTAAACTCTCCTTGGTCTAATGTCTTATCATTCCGCACCCCAATTCCTGAGCCGAATATTCCTGCGACTTATGCACTCGTCAATAATCCGACTGTAAATAGTTTATCGGTTAATTGGACTAAGGGCAATGGCGAATATTCTATAGTATTAGCAAATAATTCAAATATTACTACATATCCCGAAGACGGCGAAAGCTATAGTTATAATAATAATTACTCATTAGCTCCTTCGCTTTATGGTGCGAAAATTGTGTATTCAGACACTTCCGATAATTTTGTACTTAGTGGATTGCAAGCTAATTCAGAATATCATATAGCTGTTTACACTTTCAATGGCAATAATAATAACGAAAACTATAATATTACGGCAACTAAAGCTGTAGGTAAAACTTTAGACATCGCTCCAACTATTGCTCCTACAAATTTCATGATAACCAATAGAACTACTAATAGTATTACTGCAAATTGGAATGCCGGCAATAGCTCTAAGTTTATAGTTTTAGCAAATCCGAACGGCACAGAATTTACTCAAGCACCGGTTGACGGAATAGCTTATACCGTAGGCGAACAATTAGGAAATGCAATTGTTCTTGCAATTGGTTCTGCTAATTCATTTTCTCAAACAGCATTAACTCCAAATACTGAATATCGCTATGCTATATATGGTTTCAATGGTGTTAGTGGAGCTGAGAATTATTTAGATCAAGCCTTAATTGGTTCGGCTAAAACATTCGCACTTGCTCCGGAAGCTCCGACCGCAACCGCAATTAATGCAAAATCATCTAACTCTATGAATCTATCTTGGATCGGAACAGCAAGCAAATATATAATTTTTGCTTCTACTGCTCCTATTACAGCCACTCCGGTAAACGGATATTCTTATTCGGGAGATATTATAATCGACAATTCGAGAATGGTTTATAATGGTTCCAATTTAAGTGCTTCAATTACTAACTTAAATGCCGATACTCACTATTATTTCAGAGTATTTGCTTTCAATGGCTCAAACGGTTCTGAAGTTTATAGTTCTAATTATTCTGAAGTCGATGGCTTTACTTTAGCCAATCAACCGAATGCACCGACGAACATCGCAGTTAGCAATGTTACTCGAAATGCTATGAAATTATCTTGGACGAATTCAGCAAGTAGCATCGTATTGATGAATACTACCGGAATATTTAACTTCGCACCTCAAGCTGGTCATACCTATGCCGAAGGTTCGAATGATATATACTATATCGGTTCGAATAATACAATGAATATCAATAATCTAAACGAAGAAACTACTTATTACTTCAGAATTTATTCATTCGTAGGATCGAATAACTCCAATAATTACTCCGCAGCTTATGCTAATACTGTTCAAAGAACTCATTCTGGAGTGAAGCAATTAGTATTTACCGCACCAACTCCTTCTTCTGTAATTAGCGGAAATAATTTCACAGTACGAGTAGCCTTATTGGACGACCAAGGTGTTCCGGTTACTTCGTTTCCAACGAAAACATCCGTGAAATTAGCCAAAGCATCTGCTACTGGTACATTATATGGTGTACTTAATTCTAAAGTTGACACAAACGGATACGCTACATTCGCTAATTTAGCTTATGACGGAACTGAAGAATTAGTTATAACAGTATCAATGCTGGAACTTACTAATTCTGATACTATAGCTATCGAAGCCACTACTCCTACTCAGCAAGAGCGAGCAATATTATTTACTAATGTTACGACTAATTCAATGGTTGTCAAGTGGAATAAAGGAAACGGAAGCCACAGAATATTAGTTATGAAAAAAGGATCTGCTCCTACAGGTATTCCTGCTGGATTATACCAAGAAGGCAATGCTTTCGGTAGCAGCATAGTATTCGGCAATAGCGGATATGACGGCATCGTAATTTATAAAGGAATTCCTACTCAAGCAAACTTAACCGGATTGCAGCCCGGTATCACTTATTTCTTCCGTGCTTATGGATATAACGATCCAATCGCACCGAAATATTGTACAGTTGGCGGTGCATTCAATCCAAGAAGTAGAACTACTACTCTAAATAAAGAGGACGTAGCTCCGAATGATGAATTAACCGAAGCGAA
>CAZIIZ010000167.1:0-6372 GCA_964539225.1 uncultured Hyphomicrobiales bacterium
TAACTCGGTCTTGGTACGTAGTAGATGCCGCCGGTAAAACAGTCGGAAGACTTTCTACCCAAGTAGCTATTATGCTCAGAGGCAAGCACAAGCCGACATTTACACCTCACATCGATAATGGCGATTTTATCATTATTGTCAATGCAGACAAGGTACAGCTCAAAGGTAAAAGACCAGAGCAGAAAGAATATTTCCATCACACTCAATATCCGGGCGGAGACAGATTCAAATCATTTAAAGAAATGATGAAAACTAAGCCTGAATACGTGATTGAACACGCAGTTAAAGGTATGTTGCCTAAAACAAAATTAGGCAGACAGATGATCAAAAAGCTCAAAGTTTACGCAGGACCGGAACATCAACATTCCGCACAAATGCCTGTAGTATTCGAATTACCTTATTAATTAATAGTTTAAACGGAGTTCTTAGATGAAAGCTAATTCAGCAACCGGTAGAAGAAAAACTTCAGTAGCACAGGTAAGACTTCTACCCGGCAAAGGAAAGATTACTATCAACAAACGTACCTTCGAGGATTATTTCCCCGTAGATACGAATCGCATCACTGTGATGAAACCTTTAGAAGTAACTAACAACGTTGGTCGCTTCGATATAAATGTTACAGTTAGAGGCGGCGGAATTACAGGACAAACCGGAGCTGTTCAGCTCGGTATCGCACGTGCTTTAGTGCAATATGAAGAAGCACTACGTCCTACACTTCGCGAAGCTCATATGATGACCCGCGATCCACGTATGGTTGAGCGTAAAAAATATGGTCAGAAAAAAGCTCGCAAGCGCTTCCAGTTCTCTAAACGTTAATCTTATTCTTTTAGAATTATTAGCGGCTTAGAAAGCTATATGAATGTTCTTTTATATATCATAATTAACAAATTTCAATTATCCTACTTTCGGATTGCTTGTGTGTGGCGGTACTGTTAGTCCCGGTAACCGTTGAGCAAGCAAGGGGAAGAAAGTAAAAGAGTAACACAAGGGAGACAATAATGGCTCATGCTATTCAAATAGAGCAATTGCTCGAAGCCGGTGCCCACTTCGGACACCTTACGAGAAGATGGAATCCTAAAATGCAGAATTTCATCTTTATGGAAAGAAACGGAATCCATATTATAGATTTGCGTAAAACGCAAGTATTAGTTGATATTGCAAAAGAAGCTATGTATAATATAGCTTGCCAAGGTAAAGTTGTACTTTTCGTTGGTACTAAGCCTCAAGCTAAAGAAATGATAGCTGAGCAGGCTAAAGCATGCAGCATGAACTATGTTAGCGAAAGATGGCTCGGCGGTATGCTAACCAATTTCCAAACAATCAGAAAAAGTATTAAACGATTGCTTACTATTGACAAAATGGAAGTTGATGGTACATTCGAAGCTATTACTAAAAAAGAACGACTACTTCTATCGAGAGAAAGAGACCGCCTACGCAAAACATTCGGCGGTATTGAAGATATGAACCGCTTGCCCGGAGCAATCTTCGTAGTTGATATCAAAAAAGAACACATAGCTATCAAAGAAGCGAAAATTCTCGGCATTCCAGTTATTGCATTAGTTGACACTAATTGCGATCCTGAAGTTGTCGATTACCCGATTCCTGCAAATGATGATTCATCTAAAACTATCGAACTTATTGCATCGGTTATGGCTCAGGCTATTACTGATGGTGCTGAAGTAGCAAAAGCTCGCAGAGCCGAAGGTTCAGCCGACGTAGAGAGAATTCATAAAGAGGGCGAAGGCGACGAAGAAGACGCTAAAGTACAAAGACGTATGCGCGAACGCAAAAAACCCGGCGTAGGTGGTGGCGGAGCTCCTAGAGGTCCAAGACAACCAAGAGACAACAGAGACAGAAGAGATAATTCTCCTGCACAAGGCGGCGATAACAATGCGGCTGACGCAAAATAATAAAATTCAAATCGAAAAAAGCCAGCCCCAATAAAAAGGCTGGTTTTTTTTAAATAAGTAAAACCTAATAATAATAAATATTTGTAAAAATTAATAGGATAAATAATATGGCAGAAATTACTGCATTGATGGTAAAAGACCTTAGAAGCAAAACAGGCGCAGGTATGGCTGAATGCAAAAAAGCATTAGTTGAAGCAGAAGGCAATATCGAAACTGCAATCGAAGTACTTAGAAAAAAAGGTGCCGCTTCCGCCGCTAAAAGAGCCGATAGAAACGCTAAAGAAGGCGTAGTAATTGCTCTTACTACTGAAGATAAAAAAACAGGTATCATTATAGAAATTAATTGCGAAACTGATTTCGTAGCTAAAAACGAAGGCTTCCTAACTTATGCAAACCTCGTAGCAAAAACTTTCTTAGATAATAATGTGGACAACATAGATGAATTAATGGCTGTTGCTGTCGGAAACGACACAATCGGCGGTATGCACAATGAAATTCTTGCTAAATTCTCTGAAAAAATAGAAGTTCGCAGAATGCACAAAGTAATTACTCCGGGATTCGTTTCTGTTTATAATCACTTCGACAAACGCCTTGGCGTTATTATCGAAGGATCAGTAGAAACTCCAAGCGATGCTGTAAAAACTTCTATCCACGATATTGCTATGCAAATTGCGGCGATGAATCCATTATTCATCGACAGAAGCAGTGTTAATCAAGAAAAAATTAATAAGGAACTTGAAATTTACCGCGAAATGGCAATCAATGAAGGCAAAAAACCTGAAATGGCTGACAGAATTGCAGAAGGTAAATTATCTAAATTCTATCAAGAATCTTGCTTAATCGAGCAAGCATTTGTAAAAGATAATGCTTTAACTGTTAAAGAAGTATTAGCTAATGCTGACGCTGATTTGAAGATATTATCGTTCAAGAGATATTATTTAGGCGAAGATATTGCTTAATAAATTTTAAAGAGAATAATTATGTACTCGATTAGTACATCTGATTCTTTCTTATTGCATCCTCGGCGTGTATATAAAATATTCGCCGAAGATGCAATTATTTTATAAGCAGGTATATTTATAACATTTATTTAAGATATTACTTTATTTATATGAGGTACTTATGCCGACTAAATATGTACGATTCGACTGGGCTATCAAAAAACTGCTTCGCCAGAAAGCAAATTTTCAAGTACTTGAAGGATTCCTTTCTGTACTATTAAAGGAAAGTATTAAGATAGAACGTATTTTAGAATCGGAAGGCAATCAAGAAGCTTACGATGATAAATTTAATAGAGTTGATATAATCGCCGAGAATAGCAAACAAGAAATAATTATTATCGAAGTGCAAGTGAACCGAGAAGCTGATTATTTCCAAAGGATGCTTTACGGCACTGCGAAAGTAATTACTGAATATATGAAATTAGGCGAGGAATACGGTACTTTGCGGAAAGTTTACTCCGTCAATATTGTTTACTTCGATTTAGGACAGGGCGAAGACTACGTATATCATGGCAAAACTGAGTTTGTCGGTGTGCATAATAACGATAAATTAAATTTGACTAAGCACCAGAAGCAAACATTTAACCAAGAAGAATTAAGCGGGATATTCCCTGAATATTATGTGCTAAAAGTAAATCAATTCAACGATGTAGCCAAGGATAGCTTAGACGAATGGATATATTATTTGAAGAATAGCGATATTAAGCAAGAATACGATGCTCAAGGTTTGGACTTAGTAAAAGAGAAATTGATGTACGAACGATTAAGTTCGTTCGAGCAAACAGGATATATTCGCCATTTGGGCAATATGTCCATCGAAAAAGGAACGATAAGTACTTCGCTGAATGATGGAATTGAGATTGGGAAAATTGAAGGAATTCAAGAAGCAACATTGACTATTGCTCGTGAAATGATAAACAATGGCGAAAGCGATGAAAAGATATTAAAATACACAAAGATAAGTGTTGAGCAAATAATTCAATTACGTAATGAAATAGCCGGAGGTACTTATGCCGACTAAATATGTACGATTCGACTGGGCTATCAAAAAGCTACTTCGCCAGAAAGCAAATTTTCAAGTACTTGAGGGATTCCTTTCAGTACTATTAAAGGAAAGTATAAAGATAGAACGTATTTTAGAATCTGAAGGCAATCAAGAAGCCTACGATGATAAATTTAACCGAGTTGATATAATTGCCGAGAATAGCAAACAAGAAATAATTATTATCGAAGTGCAAGTGAATCGAGAAGCTGATTATTTCCAAAGGATGCTTTACGGCACTGCGAAAGTAATTACTGAATATATGAAATTAGGCGAGGAATACGGTACTTTGCGGAAAGTTTACTCCGTCAATATTGTTTACTTCGATTTAGGACAGGGCGAAGACTACGTATATCATGGCAAAACTGAGTTTGTCGGTGTGCATAATAACGATAAATTAAATTTGACTAAGCACCAGAAGCAAACATTTAACCAAGAAGAATTAAGCGGGATATTCCCTGAATATTATGTGCTAAAAGTAAATCAATTCAACGATGTAGCCAAGGATAGCTTAGACGAATGGATATATTATTTGAAGAATAGCGATATTAAGCAAGAATACGATGCTCAAGGTTTGGACTTAGTAAAAGAGAAATTGATGTACGAACGATTAAGTTCGTTCGAGCAAACAGGATATATTCGCCATTTGGGCAATATGTCTATCGAAAAAGGAACGATGAGTACTTCGCTGAATGATGGAATTGAGATTGGTAAAGAAGAAGCTACTCGAAAAATTGCTCGTGAAATGATAAACGATGGCGAAAGCGATGAAAAAATAATGAGATATACAAAACTAAGTATAGAACAAATTCAAGAATTAAGAAATCAATAATTCAATATTTTATCAATATTAAATAATTAGGTTAATATTATAAATGGAAACTCCTAAGTATAAAAGAATTCTGCTGAAATTAAGCGGAGAAGCCTTAATGGGCGATAATAATTTCGGAATTGATCCGGCAACGCTTAATGCTTTTACGGAAGAAATCAAAGAAATACACGATCTCGGTGTTGAAATCGGAATAGTAATTGGCGGTGGAAATATTTTTCGCGGCGTGCAATCAACAGCTACAGGCATTCATAAAGTATCAGGCGATCAAATGGGAATGTTGGCTACTGTTATTAATAGTATTGCATTCCAAAGTTCATTGGAAAGCAAAAATGTATCTACTCGATTGCAAACTGCGATTAAAATGGAGCAAATTGCAGAACCTTTTATCAGAAGAAGAGCAATTAGACACTTAGAAAAGAAGAGAATCGTCTTATTTGCTGCGGGGACAGGTAGCCCATATTTCACAACTGATACCGCCGCAGTGCTTAGAGCAATTGAAATCGAATCAGATGTAGTGCTGAAAGGTACTAGAGTGGACGGGATTTACAATGCCGATCCTGAAAAAGATTCGAATGCTGTAAAATTTGAATCCGTTACTTTTCAAGAAGTACTTGAGAAAAATCTTAGAGTAATGGATCAGACTGCTTTTGCTTTATGCAAAGAAAATAAATTGCCAATTATCGTATTCAATTTAAACGAAAAAGGCAATCTAAAAAAAGTAATTATGGGCGAAAATATTGGAACAATTGTAAATCATTAATATATAAAAAAAGGTAAAGCAATGGAATACAAAGAAATAATCTCAAGCACAAAAGACCTAATGGTGAAAGCCGTCGAATATTGCAAAGGTCAAGTCTCAAAAGTACGCACCGGAAGAGCTACTGCTTCATTAGTTGATAATTTGAAAGCAGATTTCTACGGTTCGCCAACTGCTATCAGCCAAATGGCTAACATCTCTACACCGGATGCAAGAACTATAGTAATTCAGCCTTACGACAGAACTACTTTAGCCGGTATCGAAAGAGCTATTCAAGCATCTGATTTGGGTTTCAATCCGCAAAATGATGGTACTATTATCAGAATTCCTGTGCCGCCATTAACTGAGCAAAGAAGAAAAGAATACGTGAAATTAGCTAAAAAATATGCTGAAGAAGGCAAAGTAGCTATTAGAAACGTAAGACGCGACCAAATTGAAATACTTCGCAAGGCAGAAAAAGACAAAGTGATTACTGAAGACGAAAAGAAACGCGGCGAAGAAGAAATCCAAAAAATTACTGATCAACACATCAAATTAGTTGATGAAGTGTCAGCAGCTAAAGAAAAAGAATTAATGGATTAATTCCATCTCGATTTTTTCCTTTAGAAAATTTAAAGCCTCTTGTGAATATTTATTTGAATTTACAAGAGGCTTTATTATTTATATGAATTACAATTTTGACTTTGCAAGTTTTGTAAGGTCAATTAATCTAACCATTATACACAACTTCGCCTATACCGATGAATAGTGTCATTCCGGTTTTGTGAGTCTTCGAGCAAATCGTTCTTACGATTCAGCGTAGCTAAATACCGGAATCTATAATCTTAGAA
>CAZIIZ010000168.1:0-6351 GCA_964539225.1 uncultured Hyphomicrobiales bacterium
TTTCAATACTTCAATTTGGGCACAAGCCGGACGATTCAAAATGAAATACGGCTCAGAACGTTGGATCAGCTATAATGAATTTAGCTATATCTCACGTTCCTTCGACGGTATACGAGCGGGATATAAAAGCGATAATACCAATATTGATTTGTTCTATAGCATTATAGAGCCTTCGGTAGATGTGTTGTCGACCGGCACTCCGAGCAAATATCCCTATAATGCGATAATGGACTCAAGCATTACTGCCACCGGTTTATACGCAGATGTGAAAATCAACAAAAGCCACTCGGCAAGTGCATTGTTATTGATGGAAAGAGACAATAAGCAATCCACTACCGACAAAACTTTGCAAAGATATACTACGGGAATATCATATAATTACAAATATTATGGTTTCAAGGCATTAGTAGAATTTGCTTATCAATTCGGCACGAGTAACAATACAGACATCAAGGCCTATAATTTGGCAGTAGAAGCCGCATACAGCTTCGAACCATTTAAAATGGGAGCTACTGTAGATATATTCTCTGGAATGAAAGATTCCGACAAAGATATAAAATCATTTACCAGACCTTTTGGAGCAGGACATAAATTCTTTGGATATATGGACTTCTTCCCTGCTATATTTTCTAAAGCAACTTATAATCCAGGCTTAAACGACTTCGTTTTAAATTTTGAATACAAACCAACGGATAAACCTTTATATATAAATGCCGACTTACATCATTTCATGTCTAATGTAGAGTTTAAGATGGCTGACGGCAATACCAGCTCCAATATAGGTCAAGAAATTGATTTAAAATTCGGATACCAAGTAGTAAAAGGTGCTATCTTAGAACTCGGAGCTTCGGCATTTATTCCGAGCGATGTGATGAAAGATGCATTTATCACCACAAATGGCAAAAGAGAAGATCCAGCTTTATGGACATATTTGCAGTTAAAAGTAGATTTATAAACGAAAACCGAATAGCTGAAGCTATCAGTTGGCAATCGTCAATATTAGTAGAATTATACTTGCTACCTTCCGCAGGTTTCTTAATCCTGCGGAAGGTTTGCTATTTTAAAACTCTCAACAACCATCGCTATCTCTAACATCAATCTGCTTGATCTAAAGACGTAACGCATAAACCTTTAGGTACGGTAAATGAGAAAGTAGAGCCAACCCCCAATTCGCTTCTCACCTTAATCGTGCCTCCGTTTTTCTCTACAAATTCTTTACACAAGATTAAGCCGAGCCCAGTGCCCAATTCCTGATTCGTTCCTAACTGCTGATAACTTTTATCAATTCCAAATAATGTACTAATTTTATCAGCCGGTATTCCGATTCCGGTATCTTCGATAATATATTCTACAAATTCCTTATTCTCAGCTTCTACTACGTTAATAAATACTTTACCATTCATTTCTGTAAACTTAATTGCATTAGAAAGCAAATTCCGAATTACGGTAATGAGCATATTTACATCGCAAAATATCTGGAAATCTTGTTTGGACAAATCTACCAATTGTATATTTTTGGGCTGAGCCTGCATAAAAGCGAGATCTATACAATTATGATTAATTGCCTTAGTGTTCAATTCCATCGGCTCAAATTGGATGATTCCTCTTTGCGATCTCGACCATGTAAGCAGATTTTCTAATAATTCACCAACATTTCTCGAACTTTTCTGAAGCAATTCAAAATTATACTGTAGCTCATCTATATGAATATTTTCTAGATCCATCACAATACAATCTATCAATGAACGCATCGAGAATATTGGGTTTTTCAAGTCATGTGCAATAATTGAAAAGAATTTATCCTTAGTAACGTTCAGTGAATGTAATTCTTGATTTTGAACATTGAGTAAAGTATGAGCGCTACTAAGGGCTTTGTGCCGCGAGCGAAATCCAATCACAATTAAGACTGTCATTATCACAACGGCTATCAACCCAGCTTTCTGATATATCTTGTCAACTTCGGTTTGCCTAATCTCTTTCTCCTGCTGCTCACTTTTATACTTAGTGGCTAATTCTATAATTGCTTTTTCTTGTAAATTAAATTTGTCGTTTTTTAGGAATTCAGATTCGCTTTTTTCATAGTAATATGCCTTTTCGTATTCACCTTTCTTCTCGTAAATATCAGACAAGACTGCGAAAATGAATCTATCCTTTATTTTGATATTCTTGAGTTTACAATATCCAATAGATTTCAAAGCACAAATCTCTGCATTATCATAATCTTTAATTCCATAATAATATCCCGCTAAATTCAATAACACACTGCTATAACTATACACTGTGAAAGAACTGTCGGGATATTTTTCCATTATTGAAACTGATTTATTTAAGTAATACTTAGATAAGTCATATTCTGCCAATTGGTTAAATACTGAGCCAAGGATGGAGTAGTTGCTTATTATTAGTTCAAAATTATTCTTATTCACTATTCTTAAAGAACTATCTGCATATTGTTTGGATTGTCTGAGGATGTCGGTTGAATCGGGATTGACTGGATAAAAATAAATTTCGTACATTATAGCAGCCATTCTATTATAGGCTTCAGCTTTTAGTTCTGTATATTCACGTTTGCCATCCATAAGAGCGATTGCTTTGTTCAGAAGGTAAACCCCGTCCTTATATGTGTTTGATGCTCGATAATTCTCAGCAAGAGCTAAATATACTTTCAACTGCCTAAACTCATCTCCATCAACAATCTTTAAAGCGGAAAAATAATACTCCGCAGCTAATTTGAATTCTCGGTCATATTTCCAATACAAACCGTAATTCATATATAAATCGAAATATAAATCTCGATAATTATTTTTTTGGGCTAAATCTTTTGCTAAGCTCAAATAAGGAGATATATTCATATTCAATCGCTTTAATTGATTAGCGACCTCCTTATTTAGCATTTTTACTTTATTATAATCTGTTTGGGACTGAAATCCTTTATTGACCAGAACTGTATCTGCAAAAGATACAGCAAATAGAGATTTAGCAGACAGGATAAACAATAGAATAATAACTAACCGAAACAACTTCATAATTCTCCTTCACTCAAACGAACCGCTGAAGCACAATTTTTCTTTAAACTAACGGTTCTAAGTAGTTACGACAAAACTACGACAAATTTTATTTATAACCAATCTTTTTTTCAAATTCGATAAAATATTTATTCAATTAATACTTCAATCAAACGTGATTGAAGTTTAATTATTGATTTATGAAATTATTCAAGGACAAATTATAGTTTAATTGACTTACTTACTTAAATTCGAAGACGCAATCAAATTAAAGAATATTCGTTAATGATTGTGGCTTGAAAATTGTTATCGTTTTTTTGCTAATTTTTTGTTAGTTTTAAAGTTTTACAAGTTTCACATTTAGGAATTTGTCATTTGGTAATTTGTTTTACTCAATTTCTTTATTAATAATTCGAAACGATATAAATGTTCAAAGTAAGTAGTCAAAATCCAAGGGTTCGGCTTTTTAGTCTGTTAACTTTAGTAATTCTGTGTGCAGTATTACCAATATTTTCTAATTCAAAGTCGGTCAATCGCAAACCTGCCCGTTCAATTATTTCAATTCTGAACAGTTTATGTATGCAATCTCCGCAGACTTCGGCTGTAATTCATAGGTTGAAATATTTCCCTATACTAATGCAGTTAGAAAATATTACTTTGGATTCGGTCGCCCAAGATAAAGAAATATATACTCCTACTTTTTTGAAGCAAGCACCAATCAGAAGATTCGACGTTTCTAACGGTCGAGAAGCACTCTTCAACAATACTCCACCTCCGAAATTCCGTCAAGCGATGGTGTTAGATACGAGCTTAAGAAGTTTGCAAAGTGCTTATTATGTCGATTCGACAATAATCAATGAACCCTATTCTATATCGACCGAAGAATATTTGCAATTACGGAAGCAAGGATTAGTTAATAAAATTCGCGATTCCTTATCGTTCGGCTACGATTTGAAGAAAGCACTAACCGGCAATGATTTAACTAAGATGTTAAGTGCCGCCACTGGGCTTACTATCCCAATGCCTCCGAATCCAGTGCTAAATCTATTCGGTAAACCAACAATTAATATAAATGTACAAGGCGAATTAAATTTACGTATGGGCTGGAGATGGGATTCGCAAAATCTCGGTTCGGTATCGCAATTCGGTCAGAGCCAATCTTCACCGGTGTTCAATCAAGATATCAAATTGATTATAAGCGGCGGAATCGGCGATAAATTACGATTATCGACCGATTGGAACACTCGGAAAACCCGCGAATATGATAATAAATTTAAAATTGGATACGAAGGCGAAGACGATGAAATTATCAAATTGATAGAAGTCGGAAACGTTACTTTGCCTACTCAGTCCACTTTAATCGGCGGTAGCGAGGCTTTGTTCGGAGTACGAGCAGATTTCCAATTTGGTCCATTATATTTAAAAACTATCGCTTCGCAGAAACGCGGAGAGAAAAAGATGCTCGATGTAAAGGGTGGGGCTACTAAGCAACCATTTTCTATTCGCCCTTACGATTACGCTCGAAATCACTTTTTCTTAGATACTGCATATTTCAAGATTTATGATGAATATTTCAAGTCATCTTCACCTGTAATTCCTAATACTAGAATTGCAGCGTACAATAGAATAAAAGAAATTGAAGTGTGGGAAGCATCGCCGGATCCATTGAATAATCCTGTATCTGCTAAATCTGTTGCTCACGCTAATCTACGTCCGAGAAAAGACGGAGAGAAATATAGTGATTCCTTAAAAAAACATATTTCAATCGCTGGCGAAGTTGAAAGAGGCAATTTCATGAGAATAGACTCCTCGAGATATTTCATTGATAGAAACCTTGGTACGCTTACGATTTTAAACCTTAGACAGGACAGATACTACGCTGTGTCTTACCGTATAGAAGGCGATGGCACCGAGAAAGGTGACGATCAATACATAGGTACGAGTTCTACAGATCCGACAGTAAATATGAATGATACTTTGATATTGAAATTAATATATCGTCCGACTTTACAACCGGGATTCAAAACCCTGTGGGAGCGTCAGATGAAAAATATTTATTCTATCAACGCATCGAATGTAAATATTAACGAAACAAGTGTAAATATTTGGTATTACAATCCAACTAATGACTCCGTGGACGTATTGCCAGATGCTGCCGACAAATTGGTAACTATATTCAGAGTAGATCAATCCAGCACCAGCGGTAGCCCTACTCCCGATGGTAAATTTGACTTAAAAACCCCATTTTTCGACACATATAGAGGGGAATTGACTTTCCCTAACCGCCGTCCATTTGTCGATGGAATTCGTACTTACTTCGAGAAACTCGGTACTCCGCAATTAGCAGATAAATATATATACCAAGACATCTACGATACTACTTATGAAGTAGCCCGATTAAATACAGCAAGAGATCGTTTTGTGATTTCCGGCGAAGTAACCGGTAAAGCAAGCAATAGAATTTCAATTGGATTTTTCGGCATTCCACAAAATTCTGTCAAGGTTTTCTTAGACGGTGCGGAATTAAGAGAGAATGTGGACTTTACCGTGGATTATAATAGCGGTATAGTTACTCTTATCAATTCACGAGCTACTCTGCCCAATGCAAATTTAAGAATTGAATATGAATCTCAAGATATGTTCAATATTTCTACTAAAACCTTACTCGGACTTCGAGCGGATTATCAATTATTCAAGACTCGCGAAATGAATACCAATCTCGGATTTACGATAATGCACTATGATCAATCCGCCGTTCAAGACCGTGCTAGATTGGGCGACGAACCTGTATCGAACACTATGATAGGTTTGGATATGAAGATGAACTGGAATACGCCGTGGCTGACCCAAGCATTAGATTATCTACCATTCTACGATACCAAAGCAGTTTCTTCGGTTTCACTTAAAGGTGAATGGGCGATGATATTGCCTACTCCTAATAAAAAGATGTCAGACGTAACGTCCGACAATAGCGAACCAGTGGTATATTTAGACGACTTCGAAGCAGCCCAACGCTATATCCAATTAGGAATTTCAGCGACTCAATGGACTTATAGCTCGCCACCAAATGATTCGACAATCTCTATAGACGCTCCAGGAAGAAATTTATATCGTGGAAAGACTATGTGGTATCAATTCGCTTACCCAAGAATTCCTTCTACAGATGTTTATCCTGAACGCGAAACGATGCAAGGCAGACAGAATTTAAGTGCATTGTATATAAAATTTGATCCTGCGATTCGCGGTATTTACAATAACAATCCTGGATTCTTGGATTCACTCAATCCTCAATTCAATCCGGCAAAAATATTTAGCGACGACCCACTGAACAAGCCCAAAATTTGGG
>CAZIIZ010000169.1:0-6350 GCA_964539225.1 uncultured Hyphomicrobiales bacterium
ACTGTTGATTAGCTTTTTCCACATCTAAAATCAATTGTTTGCTTATAGATTTAGTACGAAGAAGCACTTTGGTATTTTTCTCTTTTTTCGATAGAATTGTCAGTGTGCTTTCGTCTATGTAATTATCAATTAATACAATACTATGCGTAGCGGAACGAACTATTTCAGAAACTAATTTATACGCATCGAATATCTGACCGTCGAAAAAGATGCCTTGAGTAGGAATTTCTTTTTTGCTTTCTAAAGCTTTAAATACTTGTTCAAATTTATGCTCGCTTTCCAATTGTTTACGCTCAACTCCTTCAAGCCTTTGAATTATACCGCTATTATTTAACACCAACTTTCGTATTTCAATAAATGCTTTAATTATTTGAATACTAATTTTTACTGCAATTTCACTTCGCAAAACGGCTGAAAGCATGGCGATGCCTTGTTCTGTAAAAACATAAGGAGGTCTTCTTAGCCCAATTTTATCATTTACGGACATCACAATTTGTGATTTCCAATTTATGAATTCTTCTTCCGACAATTGAAAACAAAATTCATCCGGAAATCGTTCAATATTACGCTTAACTGCTTGGTTTAGTTGTCTTGTTTCTACTTGATAAAGTTCAGCCAAATCTCGATCAATCATCACTTGAACTCCACGAATAGTAAATATTCTGTTTTCAATCTGCTTCTGCGAATAAACTGATATTTTATCCATAATTCTAATCAAATACTTTATAATTAAGAATAAGCGAAATTACGAAATTAACCTATTTTCGACAATAATTATTTACTAGCTCATTTCGGAATAGCTTTCAAAATACTATCAACTGAACATTTATCCATTTTAGAAAATGCGAACCACTTTCTGCCCAAATCTTTCAATGAAGCTCCAAGATGATAAATTTCCGTCTCGTCAATGATTAAAAATCTGTCGTGGCTCTTGCTAAATTCTCTGATTTCGAAATTGCCGAATTCTTCGTTGGCTTTGCGTAAGTCTAATTGTAATTGTTTGCTAATTGATTTAGTTAGGAGAATTGCTTTAGTATTTTTCTCCTTTTTTGATAGTATCATCAATGTGCTTTCGTCGATGTAATGATCTATTAATACTATGCTTTGCTTGGCGGAGCGAATAATTTCCGATACTAATTTATAAGCATCGAATACTTGACCCTCAAAGAAGATGCCTTGTGTGGGCAAAAGTTTAGAGCTAATATGAAAATCAATTTCTTGGACTTTCTGCTTTAACTCATCGACGCTGTCTTCAATTCGATTCATTCTATTATTCAGAGCATAGCCCTTCAACAGATAATCTTTCAAGACATTAGTAGCCCAGATGCGGAATTGGGTAGCATTATAACTATTTACTCTATATCCAACTGCAATAATGGCATCGAGACAGTAATATTCTACTTTTCTTTTTACGTTTCGAGAGCCTTCTCGTCGAACTGTTTCCAAAATGGAAATAGTTGAATCTTTGAGTAATTCTCTTGTTTCGTAAATATTATTCAAATGCTTAGAAATAGCTGGTACTTCTACTCCGAACAGCTTCGCTATTTCCCTCTGAGTAAGCCAAAATGTTTCCTGCATCAACATTACATCAACGCTGATTTTGTTATCCTGAGTTTTATATAGAATTATTTCATTTTTCATAGCGATAACTTAAAATATGGTGAGAAGCATAAAACACATTTATTATTATTTTTTCCTTCTCGGTGTTTTCATTTTACCGCTCACAGAATCAAATACCATAGCTTTAGGAGTGTAAACTTGTAATGTATCAATTTTCAAAATGCACATTTCAATTTCTTCTCTATTATTTATTATAGCATTGAAATAGTTTTTGGCTTCCGGATAATTCATTTCTACTTTAAGTGGTGGCATATCAACATCTCGTGTTTCATAAGATAATGCTCCAATTACGCCTAACATAGAAGCCACATTCGTACCCAAATCTGTGGTGAATGTTAAATCGCCGCAATAGTAAATCCTGCTCTCAGGAAGACTTAGCGTAATATAATTATTGGTCATATTAATACTTTTATCTCCTTCTAAATTCAATCGGCTCAAATAATGATTGCCAATCGGTAGCTTTAGATAAAAATATTGTTTACTGTCCGGCACTACTCCATAAGTGCCCCAAGCGGTCTCATCAAAAAGTATGCTTGAGCTTTTACTTACATCATCACCTTGATTTATTACTCTTAGTTTACCGATTAAAATTGCTTCACCGGATGTGCGGGCTGTACTTTCAATTCTACCTGTAGAACATGCACAGAAAAGTAAAGGAAATAAACCTACTAAAATCATTTTAAATACATTTTTCATAAGAAATAATTCTCCTCAATAATTCTATACTTATACACTAATTATTTAAATAGCATTTGCTTGGCAAAATTAATTATATTTTCGTTATATATCAAGAAGTATTTATTTTAAAGCTATGTAATTACTAAATATTTCTCCAAATATTTAGCTATTGCAAGGCACGATGTCAAGCCCGGCGATTCGATTCCAATTAAATTGATTACGCCGGACATCGTATCAGAAGTGCAAATCTCGAAGTCCCGAAATGCTTCGCCGGATTTCTGCAATTTCGGGCGAACTCCGCTTTGATCTGGACTTAATTGCTCAATTTGTAGATTTTTGATATAACGTGTAGCTGCAGCGAAAAATTTATCTCGAAGCGATTCATCGACGGAATAATCGAAATTATTTCTGTCTATATATTTGGTGTCGGGACCGAGCTTTGCTCCTCCATTCAAATCTAATGTCAGATGAATGCCCAACCCAGTTTTTTCCTTCGGTGGCACAGGATAAATCAGCTTATTAGCTATAGGTTGCTGATATGAATTAATGCGGAAATAATGTCCTTTGCAGTAATTCAATCGCAAATCCTCCTTATCCAAATCAATTCCACTCATCACGGCAACGGTATCGCTATTCAATCCAGCTGAATTTATGATATATTTGGCTGAGATAGGGAAGACCGAATCATCTTCAAAGCGTAAATAAGCCTGATAGCCGCCATTTATAGGTTCGATTTGAGTGAGAGTGTGCCTGAACGCAAAATCTGCTCCGCAAGCCTCGGAGTTATCCACAAAAGATTGCATTAAACTGTGGGAATCCACAATTCCTGTGGATAAAGATTCTAAAACACCAGCGGCCTTGATATTTGGTTCAAGTTGGTTGAATTCCTCTATCGGCACTAGTCGAATGCCTCGTACATTATTAGCAATTGCATTATCGTATATATGATTTAATTCGTCAAGCTCGGATTCGTCGATAGCGATGATATATTTTCCGGTATTGCGATGCGGCACATTTTTAGCGATGCACCAATCATAGAGCAATTTATTGCCCTCAACGCATAGACGAGATTTCAACGAATCGGTAGGATAATAAATTCCGGCGTGAATCACTTCGCTATTTCTGGAACTTGTCTCCATACCGAAAGAATCATTTTTTTCTACTACGAGGCAACGAAATCCTTGTTCTGCATAGTGCGAAGCCACAGCCAATCCGACCACTCCCGCACCAATTATAATTATATCGTATTCCATAATGTTTGTATTTTTGTTTATCGATTGTTTATTATCTCAGATGTCCTACATCTGCGAGATGTAGGACATCTGTCCACTTCAAATAGATTAAGAAGTATAATGCCCATAGCAACTTAGTATAAGAACTGTAACCGTCTGCTCACGAACTCTATAAACTAATCTATGCTCTTTATTAATTCGTCGGGAATAAGTAGAGTCTTGATAATGCTTTAGTTGTTCAATTTGTCCTGTCCCTACTAAAGGATGCTCCCTAAGCTCATTGAGCAAAGTGTCGAGCTTTCGCATCAATGCTTTATTGCCGGATTTGCGTAATCTCAATATATCATTTTTAGCAAGCTCGGTGATTAGGATTTCGTAACTCATAATCCCAATAGCTCTTTTTGCTCGGCTTCAGTTAATTTAGATACTTTTCCTTCATCCGCTTGGCGAAGCGAATAATCAATTTTGGCATAGAATTCATCTTCAGTCAGGCAAGTATCTTTTGCACTAACCGGCAGAATTTTATATGCTTTATCTTTGCCTCGCTGTACTATTACTTGTTCGTTATTATCCACCAAGTTCAAATACATTTTCTGATTTTGCCGAAATTCTCTACTGCTTATCACTAACATAATTTTCCACCTTGTTAAAATGTGTACCAATTCGGTACAAATATTTTCAAAATTGACGTATTGATAGGAGTATCTATTTTATTTTTTGTTACATGTGGGTATGAGCTGGGCAAAGTAGAAAAATTATTAGATTCAGATGTCCTACATCTACCAGATGTAGGACATCTTACCGAATTCTTTTTACTAATGTGTAACAGCTACGCTGTAAAGATTTTATCTTAGCAACTGAGTAGTTTTGAACGTTGGTAATAGATTGCATTGCTACTGACCATTACTTTCAGTTTTCAATTATTTACTTTTACTCATCCGATGACTGCCAGTCATCGGATGAGTTGAGATTATAGAATTCAGATGTCCTACATCTGCGAGATGCAGGACATTTTGACATTTCAATTTATAAAAATATATTTTTATTTTCCAATTTTCCACAACTTTACAATATCTTTTACTTAATCAACACACTAAACTTTGCAATTACTTCTTGACATAATTCAGCTGATACTGACTCAATATATTCTGCATTTCTGTGTCGCCAGTCCAAGATCTTTAATTGATCCGAGATTACTACTCCTTGCGTTTGCAAATCAGACGGAAGCAATACTTCAAACGGATAGCCTTTTATTTGAGAAGTAATCGGGCATACCAAAACTAACCCTACCTTAGAATTATAAGATTTTGGCGAAATCACCAAAGCCGGTCTTCTGCCCATCTGCTCACGACCGGATTGTGGATTGAAGTTCAGCCAAATAATGTCGCCTCGATTTGGTGTATAGTTATGTTCTAACATACTTCATTGCCTACGGCTGAATGAGTTTCAATTTCTGAGTGAAGATTCTCGGTATCAATTGCTAACAGTAAATCATCTAAACTATATTCCGGGGCAATTTTGCTTAATTGGATTTTATCATTTTCATAGATTAATTGCAGATTCGTGCCTTCATTAAGCTTCATTTCTTTAGCAATTGTTTTTGGCAATCTTATGCCCAAACTATTTCCCCATTTTTTCACAACAGATACCATATTATCTAATCCAATTAGTTTATACAATGTATAATTATATACGATTTCTAAGTAGAAATATTTTCAATTATAGAAATATTATTTTAAGCCTTTATGCTCTTACTCATCAGATGACTCCCAGTCATCGGATGAATATTTGAACTTATAACGATTTAGATGTCATACATTTAGCAGGGGGAATCCATCTATCTTATACATCCACTAATTTTTTCTCAACTATATCAAATATTACATACTAACATTATGATATTTCAATAAAATAATCTAATTTTGTAATTCGTTTTATAGACTTCAAAAATAGTACATTTTTTTGAGGCTTATTGGCATTTGTATAAATACTTTTTCGATTGGATTGGAATAAACGAGATGAGAACAATAGCGGCATTGGCGACAGCTCCAGGAGTGGGCGGAATAGCGGTAATCAGATTATCGGGCGACGATACCTTTGCTATAGCAGATAAAGTATTTCGTGGTAAATTGCCTATTACCGAGATGAAGTCGCATACGATTCATTATGGGAAGATAGTGGATAACGGAAACGAAGAAGAGAAAATTATCGATACTGTTACCGTTGCGATATTTAAGAATCCGCATTCATATACGGGCGAAGACACAGTAGAAATATCGAGCCATGGCGGCAATATTGTATCGGGAATGATATTGGACTTGCTGTATAATAATGGAGCTTTTCCGGCTGAAGCTGGAGAGTTCACTAAGCGAGCATTCCTGAACGGGAAATTAGATTTATTACAGGTGGAAGCGGTGGCGGATTTAATTCATTCGATTTCTACTCCATCGGCTAAAACTGCTGCTCGACAATTAACCGGAGGATTTTCAGGTAAGATTCGTGAGTTCCGTTCACAGTTAGTAAATATTTGTGCTTTGCTCGAGATTGAATTGGACTTCTTAGATGATAATTTAGAATTCGCCGAACGAGATAAAATTATAAATTTGATAGACGATGCGATTAATTTTTGCAAGCATTTAGTAGATTCGCACAAATCAGCAGAGATACTTCGTTCGGGCTATCATATAGCGATAGTTGGCTATCCGAATTCCGGTAAGTCCACGCTATTCAACACTTTACTAAAAAAACAACGTGCGATTGTAAGCGATACTCCAGGCACTACCCGCGATTATATTGAGGAATATATTTATATCAATCAAG
>CAZIIZ010000170.1:0-6317 GCA_964539225.1 uncultured Hyphomicrobiales bacterium
TTTTTTTGTGTTCAAATTTTGTTGCTCGAGCATTGGCAATATTTCCACGGCAAGGCAGCTTTTTTGACCGCTATTCAAGTGTCTTCTATGCAAATTCAAGGACAATACAAATTGAATTAAATTCTCTTCCGGTCCGTCATAGTTTTTAAATTCCGGTTTATAGCCTACTTCCAAACAAGCTAAATACCGATTACGTCCATCAATTATCTTGCCTTGATATAAGTATATCGGAGTCAGCAGTCCATTCTCAATAATATCTTTTTGGAGTCCGACTCGCTCTGATTCAGTCATCATCGGAAATAAATTTGCTACTTCGTGAAATTCTAACATACTCATTCGACACCCTTGTTTTGGTTTGTTTTGAAATTATGATATTCAATATCTGTATCTAGATATTTATTTTGCACCCAACCAACAAATATTCCCATTTCTAATAATATATCTGCATCAATTAATTGCCACTGAGCATTTAAAACGCCCTTGTCCAATAAATAATTTTTAGTAAATTCTGATTGCGTAGATAAAAAGTCTTCGACATCGCCCGGCTGGATTTGCTTTATTAATTCATTAGTTTTAGCTTTGTAATATCTTTTAAAATCAATATTATCTATGGGATTTAGTGCAGATATTGGTATATTTACTTCAGTTGGGTGCAATTTTGCACTCAATTGAAAGTCTAAATTGCCTTGTAAATGATTTTCATAAGCATTTTCTAATAATCGAGTTAAATATGCAGAACGGTTTCGCACTTTATTTGATTTTTCTAAAGTATCTATGCTTTGCAAAATTACTTCATTAGGAATTGCTTTGCAGTATTTATCTATATTCGGCTTTGATATTTTATAAGTACGCAGTAAAGCCTGACTAGCAGTTTCAAGTATATTCTCGCTTGATTTGATATTAAAAATTATAGCTGTGTACGTTCGACCGCTACGCTCTAATTCATATTCAATTTTTAGATCGGTCTTCTCATTAATTTCATTTACGCTATAATCAATTACTTTTTCTCTGAACACATTAAAATTTTTGTACTTATCCAACGATACATTCAATAAATTTTTGAATGCTATAATATCAATTCTAAGTCTGTGTATTTTTTTATAGTCCTGTAATAATTCATATAGAGCTACTGAATATTTACCGGATAGATTATTCATCAATCCCAAGTTCAACAGCGAATAAATTTCAGGATTTTTCAGGTTTGAATGAATTGCAGGAGGAAATGCTACTTCAGCATATTCGCATCCGTTTTCTAATCCGACTTGACTCAACAAGCTAAATTGAAGCCATTTAGTAGTTTTGTCCTTACCAAGTAAATTATATTCTACGGATATTTCTTGCAATTCCTTTAATTGTTCTTTCAAATATTTGCGATTAGTAAACTCAGTCAATCCGGATAGTCTGCGGATTTCTGAAATTTTTAATTTGAATATTTGAGTTTCCGGTTGACTGTACAGAATTTGAGCAGAAAGATATAAAAGCGAGTTAAACATCTTTCGCTGAGTAGCAGTGATTGAATTTTTCATCTGAATCGACGCACTGTGTTTTTTGAGTTCTATTTCATTAACATCAACCATAATCACGCTTTTTACATAGTGTAACGACCAAGGATACAAATATACGATATATTATGCTATTTAAAAAGAGTGATTGAGTATTTTTTGCAAGTTCTTTACAAATAATTATTAATGAATTAAACTCGATAGGGAAGATGGTATAATGAAAGTGTGATTAGGTGTAACAGAAGTGCGATTAAGGGGTATAATGAAAGTGTGAATGGTATAATAGAAGTGTGATAAACTATAATGAAAGTGTGATTAGGGTATAATAGAAGTGTGATAAAGGTATAATGAAAGTGTGATTAGGGTATAATAGAAGTGTGATTAGCCGCCGTAACCTTATTACATATTGAAGTTACAACAGCGTAAATATTAGAAAACTCTTAGAAAATATTAGAAAATAATATAAACTAAGGTCGATTTGCTTTTATTTTCATTTTCAAAAAGAAAATCAATTGAAAATTATTATAAAACAAATGCCATAATACTATACCTATATAATTATTTATATGTAAATATATGTAAAATACCTATCAGCCTGTTGAAAAATTAAAAATATTCGTCATTCTGAGCGTAGCGAAGAATCCAATACGGTCGTAATTCTATACAAGGTAATAGATTCTTTACTTAGTTCCTAATGACACTGATGTTGGTTGGAACGTTTATAAATGCTAAGTCAAAGATAGTCTCGTCATCCTGAGCGTAGCGAAGTATCCATATTTCTCGGAGACTTACAAGAATTTGGATTCTTCGCTTCGCTCAGAATGACGAAATTCTAAATTATTTTCAAGACCGTACTGTGTCATTTCTTTTTAGTGAAAACGAAGTTTTCTTTGAGATCTCAGAATGTACCAGTTTTCATAATGATTCATTTTTCAACAGACTGTTAAGGAATAGACCCATTTTATATATTATTTTGCTATACACCGCTTGCTAAACCCGAATATTATTCATATATTTGCACAATGATATTACTGAAAGTTCAGCAATGCAATAAACATAAGGAGGCAATGTGACGAACGGCTCAAAATACTCTTGAGAGAATAAGTAAAAAAGGAGTTACCCCAAAAAGTCCCAACTTTATTAATTTAATTATTAAAATATACTAGAGAAGGTCAAAATGAAAAAAAATGCTACCATTGCCTTGTTATTATTATTGTGTACTACAATAGTTTCTGCTCAAACTCCAGTAACTTTGATTGCAGATACTACAAATAGTAAAGATGCTGCTACGGAACAACCTAAAAATGGATTCTTCTTTATTACTCCATTTTATCAATTTACCAAGTTCACGGAACTTGAGCTTACTTCCCATACTAACAAATATAAACTTGCTGAAGGCGAATCTACTTTTGAGTTTCCTTCAGAGGATATCGATGAATATAATAATAACTTCGATACAAAGTATCAAAATAGTATGAATGGATTGAGAATCGGATATCAAATGAATAACGGATTTGGAATTAGTGCTTATGTCGGGCTTGATCATTATCAGCTTAAATCATGGATGAGTTACGATAATGCCCAGCAAGTCAGTTCTGATTTGCCGGCAATTACAATAGGTACAATTCTAAATTACCAAAGAGTAATTTACGACAAATTGACTGTTATGGCGATGTTTGAGTACAACTTTAGCAAGTCAAACTCTGAAAATGTGGTAAACAATACATCGCACGAAATATCTTCATCATATTTCCATTCAATGTATTGGGACTTAAATCTTGTACTCGGCTATCGTATAGGCAGCTTTGTGCCTTATGCAGGTATTGGTTTTACTGAATTATACGCTAAAACAATTCAAGAGGAGCAGTTTATAACAACCAACGAAGATGGCATCGAATTCTTGGAAAAAACAGAATTTGATTCTAATTTCAAAGGTTCAGCATTTTATGGATTTGCTGGAATTGAATATTTAATCAATCAAAATCTGTCAATTTATTTAAGAAGTTCATTTATTAACCCGGTAAGGGCTTCAATTGGTTTTAGAATAATGATATAAGGAATAAAATAATGAAAAAATCAAATTTTCTGTTACTATCAGCATTTATGTTGCTGATCCCGGCACTTGTATTTGCTACAAATTGGAACAAACCCGATCATGCTTATTTTAAATATCAAAAAGATATTGACAATTCTATGTCCGGATCTTATACATCTACAATGGCTTCTATAACTTATAATGATAAGGTGTTTAATTTCGTAAATTACCATGATGGAGATGGAGTTGCTTCAGTAGCCAAAGTAATTTTGAGAAAACTAACTAATGATGGAGCTAATACTTTAAATTGGTCATTTATAAAACAAGATAATATAACAAACTTGAATGGTTTAGGTGTGTATGACTGGCAGCCAGCACCAGTTGTTTTTAATGGACAGCTTTATCTTTTCGTAGGTAATCAATCTAAAGGTTATCATAAAGGCGGGGCAAGTTATTCTGTTTATAATTTAGAAGCTGACTCTTGGTCATCACTTACGAATGTTCCTTCATCTAATTTAGGTGAAGGTATGGCGGCAGTAGTTATCAATAAAAGGCTTTGCCTTGTTTATAGAGATAGCGACAGCGAAATTCATATTTTATCAAGTTCTGACCTGCAAATTTGGGACGACTTCAAAATAAGTGATAACTATTCAAGTACAGTGAATCAGCAAGTATCTGCAATTACTTCTATTTACAAATTAAATGGCAAAAAAAACGAGAAATTGATTTTTGCAATCATTGACGACAAAGATAAGGCTGTGTCTTATGAATACAATTACGATAGTCTCAATACAAGCCAGAAATGGGTACAAATTTCAAAAAAGACAATCTCCGTTGCGAATAATTATCAATCAGTTGCTTTGGCTGAAGGTACAATAGATGGCGACACAAGTACCGGAAAGTGCATACAGGCATTTCTTAAATTAAATAATAAAGATAACGGTTATTGTCGGTATAGAATCCAACGTTATCAGATGAAAGATAACGCTGCAAGTTGGACTGAGCAGGAAAACAACTTAGTTCCACAGACAAGTCCCAAAAGAATGTGGGCTTCTAAGGATATAAATTTAACTGCCGTAAATGTGCCTGTGGCTGATGGTAATAACTTTAGACAATATATGTGCTTATTGTATCGCGGTTATGATGACTGGGACTTTCCTCTGAATTGTGCTTGGGCTGAAACGGATAAATTGGTATATGATAGTCTTGCCACAATAGCTCCAACTACTTTGGAAACCTCTGGAAATATTCTTTATGTTGGATACATAGAAGGACCTCCGCCATTTTATCTCAATGATACAACGGAAATAGCAAGCATAAAAGGAAATCCGTATAAAAAAGGTGGAGGTGTGTCTGGAGAACCAATTTCTGAAATAGAATATACATATACAAAGACAACGACGAACGAAAATGAGAAAGGGTTTAAGACCGGAATAGAAGCAAAATTTGAAATGGGATTTGTAAAAACAGAATTTGAATATATGTTTGGAAAGAAATGGAGCTCGGAAACGACTTTCGAAGAAAAACAATCAATTAGTTTCGAGGCCATGAGTGAAGGCTATGGGTATTATATTGGTTATTGTCCGAAACTTAACAGAAAACAGTATTTATTAAAAGATGTTCACGGCAACATTGTTGATACAATTCGATATCCATATATTTCAGGATTAAAATTTTTATGTATTCCTGTTCCATTAACAGGAGGATTAGATCCCAAAGATCCATCAACGTATTACCACCGCAAAGATATTGATTTTAGTAAATATGCTGATGCTGAAATTTATACAAACAATCTTACTTGGGTTAAAGGTAGTAAAACGTACTGCTCCGTGGATAATGAATCTTCAAATACCGTAACAACTTCAAAAGATTTTACTTGGAAGGCTGGTATTGGTGAAGAGGGGATAGGGGAATTGCTTGGCGTGCGTTCGCTTGAATATAAACTGACTACGACTACAAAGCAGGGTACTGAATTTACTGCATACGCACGATTAAACGAAGCTAAAGACTCAAGCGATGTCGATCAATTAGATTATGATGTACATTGGCTCAGACCAGTAAACGGACAATCTAATTGGTGGCTTAATAAAGATGCAGTGGATCAAAATACGTGGTGTATCACTTACGATGTTACTAAAATTGTAAAATTAGATCGTAAAATAACCAAAATAAATGATAATTCTGAAAATGATACAACTTCCAGCCAGACTTCAGATGTATGTGAACCATCTAATACAAATTGGGATGCCTCACAAAATGGCTCCGGTTATTCATTATTACAGAATTTACCAAATCCATTCAAATCTACTACTAAATTCAAGTATTATATTCCCCAAAGTAATCTTGGCAGTATGGTAAACTTAACACAATTAGTGGTAACCGATATAAATGGCAATGAAGTTGCGACCTTAGTAAATGAATTTCAAAACTCAGGCAATTATGAAGTTATTTGGGACGCATCTCAAATATCGGCTGGCGTTTATTTTTATAAATTGAATAGTGGGAATTTCAGTACGACAAAAAAACTCATTCTTGAGAAGTAGTTATTAGTAAATAGCTCATATTGACCTATTCTTAACTTTATTTTACCAGAAATAAGGATAGAGGTCGAGCGAACTCCAATTCTACTAAGATTATTCTTGCTATCGTTTAATTGCTACCTTCGGAAGGTTTCTTAACCCTCCGAAGGTTTTTCTTACCGTAATTTCTCATTGACTCCCCGTAAATTCTAACCATTATACACATCTTCGACAATACCGATGAATACTGTCATTCCGGTT
>CAZIIZ010000171.1:0-6291 GCA_964539225.1 uncultured Hyphomicrobiales bacterium
AATTGCCATCGGCGAAGAAACCGAAGCGATATTCAATCATTACTGCACGATGGTGCGAGTGATCAAAGCCGATAATATGGAGTCTGCCGTAGCCTTAGCCAAAGAGCAAGCCGAAGCCGACGATATAGTACTATTTACTCCAGCGTGCAAGTCGTTCGATTGGTTCTTGAACTACGAGCATCGCGGCGAAGTGTTTAAAGAACTTGTAAATAGTCTATAGTTAATATACTTGAATCGTTTAAAAACAAAAAAAAAAACGGAGTGCAATTGTTATCAATTACGCTCCGTTTTTTTTATATCTAAAATTTATTTTTTAGGTTTTCTCGGTCTCGGATGACGTTCACCGTCAAAATCAGGAGGCGGCATATCGCCTTTTTTCATCATTCTGAACATAGTTTTCTGCAAGTCGTGCATAAATCTGTCTTCAAATATTAAAAACTTTGCGTATTGCTCTTCGTTCAAGACATTTCGCATATCATTGTTTTTTTCTAGATGAGTTTTGCCCATATCAGCCATTGCTTCTAAAAATTTATTACTCTTTTGAGTCAATAGGCTTTTATCTTCTTTTTTCTGGACTGCTAAGTCTAATTCTTTCCTTGCAATATCAATCGCTTCCTTTTTCTCATTCATTTTATCTTCCCAAGCACCATATTTTATCAAGAATTTATCAGCTACTTTATCATCTAAATTCAGTTCATCTAGCATTTTCATTTTTTTAACTTGCTGAATCCTTTTTAAGGCTTTGGGTCCGGGCTGGGCTAATAATTCCGCACCGGACTGGAAAGAAATTATTGATATAAATAGGAATACGAGTATCTTACTTAGATTTTTCATTTTTTAATTCCTTTAAAAATGTTTGAAATTGGTTTTCATTTAATTCTTCTATACCTGACAACAAATCGTAATTTGTATTATCACTAATTATCATATCTTCTGCATTTATTTTAGACAATTCAGTAGCTAATAATTTATCCGAAAGCTCCTTGGCTGTTTCACCATCGGGGATAACATCGGCAATTTGAGCCGATGCCACTTGAGCAATAATTTCTTCAGTAGTATTTGTTATTTCGGCAGTACTACGAGTGCTATCAATGATTACATTCACATCGTTCACCGAAACGAATTCTTTAATTGTATGAGTATTAGCATTATCGCGAATGGAGTTAATATTCACACTTTTATTATTTGTCAACACAAATACTAAAGCAATTGCAGCGGCTATCGGTATATAATATTTCATCATACTGAACTTCGGTTTTTTGGCTCTTGCTTCAATTTTTTTGTGTACCTTCACCGACATATTCACATTTTTTCTGCTCAGCAAAGCGTCCACATCCATTTGTTCGAATCTTTTAAACACTTTAATTGCGTCTTCGGCTTCCTTCTGAATCTCCGGAAATTCCGAAAGATTAGCCTCGAAGTTTGCTTTTGATTCTTCGTCGAGCTTACCGAACACGTAATCAGGAAGTAATTCCTGCATTTGTTTTATATCTAACTTTTTCATATTATTTTCCCTTGAATTCCTGCAATTCCACAGCTAATTTTTTAACAGCTTGATAATAATTTGCTTTCAAACCGCCGACACTTGTACCCATCAAAGCAGAAATTTCGTTATATGGTAAATCATCGAAAAATCTAAGAGCGAAAGTTTCTCTCTGCTTTTCTGGCAATTTATTTACAGCATTTAGGAATTTTATCTCTAATTCATTGTTTTGCATAATGCCGTCTGGCAATTCGTTCAAATCTTTATACGATGCGTTTTTGTCTTCGGCTATATCCGAGAAAAAACTGAATATTTGCCTTACTTTCTGCTTACGGATATAATTCAAACAATAATTTTTAGTAATTCGATATAGCCACGTTTTCATCGAGCTGTCTCCACGAAAAGTTCTAAGCGAATCTATAGCTTTGATAAACACTTCCTGCGACACATCTTCTGCGTCTTCGGCTGATTTCAAATAGCGAGATGCTACATTCAATACGAAATTCTGATATTCACGAACGAATGCCGTTACAGCTTCGTCGTAGTTACCTATTTTCAAGGCATATAGAATCTCTTCATCTTTCCGCATTGCCATTGCATAACCCACTTTATGTCCTCTTTTGAATTGTTTACCAGTTTCACATTCAAAAGGTTAGACATCATTGTACTAAAAAGGTTTAACTACTTCTACGAAATTTAATCCACGCCCTCAACACAATAATTCCCGCTAGTAAATATTTGCGTATTATTTCATATTTTCACATTATCAATAAATTTCGGAATTATAAACGAATACTTCCTAAATTGATTGGAAATGGATATATCAAATAGAACTTAGTCGAACTTTTACTAAACTCAATCGCCGGCGAAGGCAACTTAACAAGATTCAATGATTGACGCAACCAATTCCAGAAGCTACCGCCATCGGGCAAAATTTTCGTCAAGTCATAATCTAAAGCTAAAATGTATTTTGGATCGCCATATACATTTGGACGCATTTCATCGTAGTGTCTGCCTTCGGTGCCGGGGTAACCCGGTACTGCTAAATTTCGAGCTGTATAACCGAAGCTCAATTGAAGCCAAGACGGCCAATAGTCTTTTAATTTATCTGGCAACATATTATGAATATTTGCCGACATCCAAAATACTTGCGACGAATAATCATCAATAAATATTTCCGACGGAATTCGTTTGCGTTCTCCGAACCAAGGCGACGGGAAATACTGGAATTTCGGAGAAAAGTTTTGCAAATATGGCACATAATACTGAGCTACCGAGAATGCAGTTCCGGCTACATCGCAATAAAAATCTGTTGGGCTAAATCCCCAGTTCGCTCCGTAGCCATCTAATATTTCTACATAGGTAGAATAACTTAGCCCTAATAAAGAACCAAACCAGACAGAACTTTCGTGGCTAAATCCAGCAGCCATAAAGGACTCGCGAGAAATATAACTAGTAGTATAGCATCCGTAAAAATGCCCCAATTTATCTACATATAGTCCATAATCTCCGTCTTCAATAATGCGAAAAGTCGTTCTGTCCTTCCAAATTGTATTCATCTGACCGATATGTTGCAAAATAAATACTCCGGTATAAAGTCCGCCGAGAATAATTGCAGGAATTGGCTTGATTTTTGTTACTTTATTAGGCAATTCTCCGGTGATAGTATTTAATGGATTATCAGCGTAGTAGAAGTCTTTTTGCAAGATATGCAAACTATCCAAATCAGCTGATTGCTCTTTCTGGGTAGTGGAATCATTAATATTCTTGGTGATTTGCATAGAAGCATAGTGAATGAAGCTCTCATTGTTTAATTCAGTTGCGAAAATCGAATTTGAATTGAACAGATTTAGAATAATTATTGCAAACAATACTCTTATCATAGATTTTTTACTTTAATGTGAAAATATAAAAAGAACGTAAATTAAAGATTTTTTTTTAAATAGTATAATACTAAATTTAGAATTATTAAAACATATATAATACAATGGAAAATGCAGGAAAAATATTTAGAATCGAACGCGAAAAATTGCGATTAAGCGTCGAAGATGTAAGCAAAGATATTAAGATTAGGCCTCATATCATTTCAGATATTGAAGCCGGCGAATTCGATAAGTTGCCTGGAGTATATATGAAAGCATTCGTCCGAGATTATGCTAAGTTTTTAAAATTGAATATCGACGTGGACGAATTAATTAATTCTATCGCTCCGAAAGATAATTTGCAAATATTAGCTGAGGAGTCCGGGAAGAAAACAGACGAAAAACAATCCCAACCGAAAAGATACGAGGACATTTTCTCGGAAAAGAAAATCAAAAAAAACTTTTTCAACAGAACAACGATAGCCACGTATTTAATCTACTCAGCTTTAGTTCTAATTTTGATTTCAATACTATACTTTGCATTTTTCAATACTAATTCAAAAACTGATGCTACAAATCATTCAGCAGATTCATCGTTACCATCGACCGAAGTATTAGCCGACGAATCTTTAGCCAATACACAATCCGGATTAGTTGCAGACAGTATGAGATTAACAATTATGGCTAAAGACACTGTATGGCTAAGACTGGCAAATGATGGAATCAGTAGCAAGCAAATAGTACTATATCCAGGTAATGATTTAGAGATGAGAGCTTGGGAATATTTCACTTTAACTTGCGACAAAGCCTCTGCAATTGAAGTACGACGAGATGGGGAGCTTTTGCCTCTACTAAGCAATCGAGGCAGTATAATTAGGAATGTGAAAATTACCAGAAATGATATTATTAATCCAACCTCTGTATTTTCTGATTCAACCGCCAAACGCAGACAAGCTATTAAAAATGCACAAGAAGAGAAACCAAAACAAACACCTTACAAATTACAACCTGCACGCACCAACTTCAAAAAGCAGCCAACTAATAATTAATTGATTATAAAGGACTCCAAATGCCGGATTATTCGAATTTGAACGTTATCAGAATTGACCATATTACAGTAGCTGATTTATTAGAATCGCCTATTAAAATGGAAATATTAAATAATGAAATCGGAATTAAAAATAAAATCATTAACAAATATTTACACAGACCTCAATTAGTATTAGCTGGCTATATGGGGTTGTTTAATTACAAATCGATACAAATGATAGGCAATACGGAAGTATTCTTTATGAATAGTTTGTCGGACGAACGTCGAAGCGAAATTTACAGAAATTTAGTCAGCTTCGATATTCCTTGCTTTTTGTTTTCTAGTGGGCTTTTGCCTGATGCAGAATTCTCTGAGTTAGCCGCCGAACATGGAATAGCTCTATTAATCACTGAGTACGACACGGCAAAACTAAATTTAATCCTTTCTGAATATTTAGATGATCAATTCGCTGGTCAGGTGGTTCTGCACGGTTCATTCGTCGATGTATTCGGAGTCGGACTATTATTCACGGGCAGAAGCGGTATCGGCAAAAGCGAAATAGCTCTCGATTTGATAGAACGAGGGCATAGATTAGTAGCCGATGATGTAGTCATGCTTACTAAAAAAAGTGAATCCGTATTGATGGGTACAGGCACGAGCTTAGTACAGCATTTTATGGAAATTCGTGGACTTGGGATAATCGACGTTCGCCAAATGTTCGGCATTCGCTCTATTCGCTATCAAAAACGCTTAGAAATAGTGGTTGAACTATTGGAGTGGAATTCATCAGACGAATATCAGAGAATCGGATTAGACGAACAGGCTTCTGATATTATGGGTGTGGATATTTCTACTGTAAAGCTACCGATATTTTCCGGCAAAAACATTACTGTAATTGCCGAAACAATTGCGATTAATTATTTACTCCGCACTTACGGATACAATGCAGCAAAGGAATTCTCTACAAAATTGAAGAATGAAATTCAGCAGCAGAAATTGAGCGGTCGCCCCTCGCGCGAAAAGCGAGCTGTTAATTGGTTTAGATTCGACCGAGAGTAGTTCGGAATATTCTGTAATTTATAGAAATAATCACAATGTTAATACACGAAGTTTCTGCCTTAGTTTTTACTCTTGCTAATTCATTAGTAATATTATTTCAGTTGGCACTAATCGGAGGAAAACCATGGGGCGAATATGCGATGGGCGGCAAATTTCCGGGAGAAATACCAAATAGAATTAAATTGGTATATGGAATTCAAATTTTGGTTTTAATATTGATTGACTGGATTGTATTAGTTAAAGCCGATTTGATATGTCCGAAGTATTTCGAACTTTCACAAAGTGCAATTTGGATTGTAGTTGGCATTATGTCAATTTCTACATTTTTAAATTTAATAACACCAAGCAAAAAAGAAAAACAAATTTGGGCTCCAATTAGCTTAATTATGCTTATTTGTGTAATTATTATTATTGCGTATGCTTAAATTTGCTCTCAAATAATTACAACAATTAGCAAAAAACATAATATCAGAACTGCAACTATTTTACGGCTTATGTGTCTATAGGAGTATGTATTTTTTGAACCCGATATTAACATTAATGATGAAAGAAAAATTTATGAGTTCAATGTATAAGATTTTTGGATTAATTGCTGTTCTGTTCGCAATTTCAATATCACAATGTTATGCAAATTTGGATAATAAGAAAGTGATTACTATAAATTACAAAGGTGCCAAAGCCGACGTTTTAGAAAAAACCCTATGGGTACGACTAAAAGCAGGAACAGACATTTCTAATAAAACAATTTCCGGAAAATTGAATTCCGCAGTTAGTCTCACTCCATTATTACCGCTAAACAAACTAAACATAATAAATAAAAGAAACAGTTTAGAGAATAAAACATTGAGTTCGGATCA